>JAITCS010000136.1 GCA_031282935.1 Cellulomonadaceae bacterium | reverse complement strand
GCCAGTATGTATGCCCACTATTAAGTCCCAGGCAAGAGAGGTAACAATCGGGCTACCGCTGGAACCGTGTTCAGTATCAGCAATGTGATAGAAAAGAGATGGAGTAACGAATGTTATGGTGCCGGTGTCGTCAGCCCACAGGGTTCCTTCGGGCTTGTCACCGGGATATGCCCAATTGATAATCGGCTGATTGATCAGAGTGCTATCAAAAGTTGTACCAAAGCCCAAGAAACCTGCACTCGTGAATGATGGAATCTGGACAATTCCATAATCCAGTGTGGGATCCGGTTCCTGGCCAATGGGGTAGTTGCTGTTATAAACTACATTGTATCCGTAAATTGTTGGGAAATTTGAGCGAACCCCGCCTGGCTTTACGCTTACACTCAAAGCGAATCCATGCACTCGATCATAGAAGTTGTGCGCCGCTGTGAGAACTGCGGTTGGACTTACGAGTGTCCCACTTCCTACAAGTTCGTAGCCATCAGCGAAAGTGGATATTATGAACACTGTTGTAGAATAAGGATATACATTCACATTTGTTACTTCGTACCTACCATCGGGGCCAATAATTATCTGCGGATCCGGTAATTGGTTTCCAATCCCAATCGCTTCATTTGATGACGGCCTGATACGTGTTCCTGTGTTCCGTGGCTCTGTTGATATAGCGATTGTGCTGGTTTCTCCAGTTTCGAGGTCTCTTATGCTATCGTAAGCCAACTGCTGGAGAGGTGCGCCTGAACTGGTTTCTTGTGGTACGGCAACCACAGTACCGTAGGTAACGATAGCAAGAGTAAATGTGACTATAGCCGCAGCTACCTGGGTGGCTCGAAGCTTTCGGAACATTAGGTTTCCTTTTTTGGTACCTTTGGTGCCTGTAGTTCTCTCCTATTCTATTTCGGTTTAAGGTATTACTAAATCGCTTGGCGCGTAAGCTGCTGTTATTTTTCGCGAAGTGCGCGGTGTTACCGCGCCAGGCACCACCCGCAAGCGGCGCGCCCTTGAAGCTCGAACAAACTCCTACCCTGCGCTCAGGTTGCTTCCAGGGTTCTCCCAGGTTGGCTTGCTTGAATAGTAACCATGACAGAGGTAATAACGGCAGTGGCCACGGGGTTCGGCGCCTGGGCCGCGCCAGGTTTTTGGGTGGCCAATTTGGTGGCGGTAAGCGTATTGACTTTCGCCTTGTATTTCCCAAGGCACCGGCGCCGCGAAATGGTGGTCGCCTTTCTGGGCGTGAACATCGCGGTCGCGGTGGTTTCAGCCGTGCTGGTATCGGCGGGCACCTCGCTGGGCATCGGCCTTGGACTCTTCGGCATGTTGTCCATCATTCGGTTGCGTTCGGCACTGATTGGGCACCGCGAGGTCGCCTACTATTTCGCCGCACTTGCGTTAGGTGTGCTCGGCGGCATGGGGGTGGCCCTCGGTTGGCTCGCTTTATTGGGCATGTTGTTAATTGTTATGGTGCTGGGGTTTGCCGATCACCCACGCATATTGCCCGGATATGAAACCCAAACAATTATCTTGGATCGCGCTATTACGGACCGAATCGCTTTAACCGCGCATTTGGAGAGCCTCTTGGGCGGACGCGTGCATCAAATCCATGTAAAGGAAACTGACCTAAAAAAGAAAACCACCACGGTGGAGGTGCGCTTTGTGGCGCCCACCGCTAATGCAGCCTGGTTACCGGCGATTATCGAAACCGACGCAGCGCCTAATGATTGGGATAAAGAATCGGTATCCGAACCGATATTCGCCTAGCCGCGACACCTGCTATGACAGTATTATCTTACCTAAAGACAAGGAACTAAAATCGTGAAAAATTCAATTATCCGCGCTAAGAGCGCCCGTGTCATTGCTGTGGCGCTTGCGGCTGCCTTGGGATTGGCTGGGTGCGCTAACGCCGGGCTGCCGGGCGGTGCCGGGCTTTCCACTGGCGTGCTAACCGGCCTGAGCGGTAGCGCTGGGGCAGCAGACGGCTCGACCGCAGGCGGCAACGATACAACAGCAGACGGCGCAACCGAAAACGCGAACAACGCCGCGAACGGGCTACCAGTCTGGGACGGCGAGTGGCCGCCCCTAACTGACGCAGCCGACGGTGAAAGGCCTGAGGACTTCCCGGCAGGTTTCCCCGGAAACTTTGGCGAGTTTCCCGGCGCAACCCAAGCTAGTGGGGTAGAGATCGCTCCTGATGTCACAACCGCTCTTGCGGACAACGCCGATTATCGCCCGCTCGCGGCTGCGGCGAGCCAAACGTGGAACGCCAACTCCGAAACCGCAATTTCACTAACGGGCGGTTCGGCAACTGTAGCAAGAGGTGCCACCGCAGGGGTGCAAATAAATGGCAACCAAATCAACATTACCGCCCCCGGCACCTATCGCATCACAGGCACGCTGAACGACGGCCAAATCGTAGTAGATGCCGACGATGACGGCGTAGTGCGCCTCATCCTCGACAATGCAAACCTGACCAGCAAAACCGGCTCGCCGTTAGCGATCATGGACGCCGACACCACAGTCATCGTACTGGAAACTGGCACCACCAACTCCCTCACCGACGCCGCCACCTACACCGACAACGCCACCGAGGCGAACGCCGCCCTCCACGCCGAGGACGACTTGGCGATAACCGGCACCGGCCACTTGACCATCAACGCGAACTTCAACCGAGGCATCAACGCCAAGGACGGCCTGGTGATTTCCGGCGCCAACCTCAAAGTCACTGCGGTTGATGACGGGATTCGAGGCCAAGACTACGTGGTGATCTTAAGCGGCACCATCAATGTGACCGCCGAGGATGACGGCATCATTTCCAACGCTGAACCTACGGACGCTGGGAAGCCCACGGTCGGCTACATCGCTATCCTGGGCGGTGATGTCACTGTTTCGGCAGCCGATGACGCGATCACGGCCGAGGCCGAAGTGATTATCGGCGGCGGAAACACCAACGTGACGCGCTCTTACGAGGGCATCGAAGCTGCGAACGTGCTGATCGCGGGCGGCACCATTTCAGTGGTGAGCGCGGACGACGGGGTGAACGCGGCCAGTGACACCACTCGTGACCTATCCATCGTGATCTCGGGCGGCTCCCTGACGGTGGACGCGGCGGGGGATGGCCTCGACTCGAACGGCGTGATTCACCAGACTGGCGGGGACGTGGTGATTTACGGCCCCACGGCCAGCATGGACAGTTTGGTGGACGCGGATCGCGGGGTGACTTTGGACGGCGGCACGCTGTTCGCGGTCGGTTCGGCCGGGATGCTGGTGTCGCCGTCGTCCAATTCTGGGCAGAGTTGGCTGGTGGCGCCGTTGGGCAACACCGTAGCGGCCGGGTCGCGGATCGAGATTTTGGACGAGAGTGGCACGGTGGTGGCTTCGCTGGTTTCGCAAAAGGCGGCGGCTGCGGTCACCTATTCCGGCCCGGGCCTGACCTCGGGCGCGTCGTATCAGATTGCCGTGAACGGTCAGGTATTGGCGACCGTTACCGCTGACCAGGCTGCGCAAGGCGGTCGGGGCGGCGGGCGCGGGGGCCAGGGCGCGCAGATGCCCGGTGGTGGTCAGGGTGCGACTATGCCGGGTGGGCAAGGCAACCAGCCAGGCCAGGGCGGAAACAGGACTCCGGGCGGCCAAGGCGGAAACCGCCGCCCCCGCGCGTAACACCGCCTTGGAAGCCACGGACGCCCTAGGATGGGCGTAGTGCCGAGAGTGAGGTGTTCGTAATGGGGCAAGTAAATGAATCAGAGGTCGGGCCCGCAATGGAAGAGGAAGAAGAAACAATTCCATTGCGGGTCTGGAAACAATGGCACACTCGCTTGCTATCCATATACATGAAGCAAGCGGGTGCCACTGGCGCGATGAAAGCTCTATTACGTTCGCAAGACTTGACTGAGGATCAACTCATTAGCGTGGGGAGATTGAATTCAATAGCAGTAGGCGGGGGTTGGACGCCAGTAGTGGCCCTCGATTTGGGTATTCCCAGGATATTCCCAACAGCCCGCCCTTTGTTGGGGGAGATATTTCGCCCTGAAGGATATCCGAAGCATATCAGCGGAGATAAACATGATATGCGGATGGCCTTTAGCCAACTCGTTGCCCTAGAGTGCCAAGCATATGCTGCGGCGATAAAAGAAGGTGACTTGGCGCTGGCTGAGGATATTTTATCGCGCCTCAATCGCGTTGGGGTAAAGGTTGACGTAGAATCGGCCACGTGGCGGTACGAGTATCCGGTTGAAGGGCAGCATTATCCCACTTGGGACGATGATAGTTATGATAACCAATAAACATAGCCGGTGAAGTGATGGCAGCAAGCTCAAAGATACCCGAGGCGCGGATACTAGTGGTGGACGATGAACCGTCCATTCGCGATTTGCTGGCGGCCTCGCTGCGGTTCGCCGGGTTCGAGGTATTTGAGGCGACCGACGGCGGCAGCGCGTTGCGGGAGGTTGAGAAAGTCAAGCCCGACCTGATTGTGCTGGACATTATGCTGCCTGACCAGGACGGTTTCGCGGTGACCAAGCGGTTGCGCGCTCGCGGCAATCACACTCCGATTCTGTTCGTTACCGCCAAGGATGACACCGCTGACAAGGTGCAAGGGCTCACGGTGGGCGGGGACGATTACGTGACCAAACCCTTCTCTTTGGAAGAGGTTGTGGCTCGGATTCGCGCTTTACTACGGCGCGCCGGGGCGGCGGCGGTTGCTGAGGCCGACATTTTGACGGTGGGGGATTTAGTTATTGACTACGATTCTCACGAGGTGGCCCGAGCCGGAATACCGATAGAATTGTCGCCCACCGAGTTTCGCTTGTTAGGATATTTGGCGGAAAACGTGGGGCGGGTGCTATCCAAAGAGCAGATTCTGGACCATGTTTGGAATTATGATTGGTATGGGGACAAGAATATCGTCGAAAGTTATGTTTCTTATCTGCGGCGCAAAATAGATAACCTCACCGTGACTATTGCTGGGGTGGAAACGACATTGCCGCCGCTGATCCACACGAAACGCGGCGTGGGTTATGTGCTGAAAGCCGCCGCATAATGACCGGGCGCAGCCATCGGCTCGACAAATGGCCGCTGCGCGCGAAATTGGTGGCCTTTACGGCCGCATTGTTGGCTCTTAGTCTGGCATTGGCTGGGTTATTGACTGGCACTATTCTTTCGCAATATCTGGTGTCGCAGGTGGACAATCAACTGATCCGAACCTCAGGGAATATGGCGTTGCTTGAAGCGACCATGGGGCCAGATCGTGGGCCGTCGGACTATTATGTCTTGGTTCGGGATGAGTATGGGCAGACCCAGGATTCCACCTGGGAACCGAACCGGTCCCGGTACGGCATCCCGAACCTCGAAAACGTGGCCCAAGTTGTGCCCAACCAACCCAATCAGCCCGGCCCGCCCATGCCGTTCACGGTGGACTCGGTGGGCGCAGAAATTCCGACGCAGTGGCGGGTGCTCGCCACCCCCGTGCGAATTGGCCGCCGCCCGAACACGGCCGCGACCGTCTATGTGGCTTTGCCGCTGAACTCTGTGGCGCAGGCGACCGACATGTTGCGCCGCACCCTGGTGCTGTCCAGCCTGGGCATCATCGGGTTGGGGAGCCTTGCCGCCCTCGCGCTAGTCAATCGTTCCCTGCGGCCCCTGCGCCAGATTGAGCATACGGCTGCGGCGATAGCTGCGGGCGACCTTACCCAGCGCGTGCCAAACTCCGGCTCGCCCAACACTGAGGTCGGCTCGCTTGAGGCGTCGTTGAACGCGATGTTAGCCCAGGTGGAGCAGTCTTTCGTGGCGCAACAGGCAGTGGGTGACCGGATGAAGCGCTTTGTATCCGACGCCTCGCACGAACTGCGCACCCCGCTGGCGACCGTGCGCGGTTACAGCGAGTTGTACCGGATGGGCGGCTTGCCCGAGGCCGAGGTGCCGCAGACGATGACCAAGATCGAGGACGCCGCGCGGCGCATGGGGGGGTTGGTTGAGGAGCTGCTCACTCTGGCCCGCCTGGACGAGGGGCGCCCGATGCGCTCTGAGCCGGTGGACTTGACGGCGCTGGTGCGGGATGCCGCCGAGGACCTTCATGCGCTCAACCCGGAGCGCCCGGTTACTTTGCAGTTCGGTGCGGGGGTGGTGGTTTCGACAGGCTCAGCCAGCGGGTCGGGGGTGGTTTCGACGGGGCTCAACCTAAAGGTTTCGACGGGCGATGCGGGGGTGGTTTCGACGGGGCTCAACCTGAAGGTTTCGACAGGCTCAACCAACGGCGACGTGGTGGTGCCGGGGGATAGGGACAGGTTGTGGCAGGTGCTCACCAACCTGATCGGCAATGTCGCCCGGCACACCCCGGATACGAGTCCGGTAGAGATCGTGTTGCGCGCGTCGGACTCGCTGGGCGGCGACGGGCAGGTGGTTCTGGAGGTAATAGACCACGGAAACGGGGTCAGCGAGACCGAGTTGGCCAAGATTTTTGAGCGGTTTTATCGCGCCGATGAATCCCGCGCCCGCGCCTCCGGAGGCAGTGGGCTTGGCCTCGCCATCGTCGCCGCCATCGTGACCGCGCACGGCGGCACCGTTCGGGCGGAAAACACGCCGGGCGGGGGCCTCACAATTATAGTAACCCTGCCAAGGGGGTGAGCCCGCTATTGTGGGGCGGGCGTTTCGTGGCGGGGTTTCTGTGATGCGGCGCTGGGGTTTTGGTGACTATGCGGGGTTTCGGTGAACGACGCAGCCCGAGTGGGGAATTCGCTCGCGAATTCTTCCGAGGCTAGGAGGGAATAGGGAGCGGAGCGACCGCCACAGGCTCAACCGCCGCAGACCGAGGCCAGGAGGGAGCAGGGAGCGCAGCGACCGCCACAGGCTCACCCGCCTCAACCGCCGGGGTCGCGGCACTTGCGCGGTTGCACCGCGCAGCAGAGGCCTAAATACGCACGGGAAAGTGAAACATGCCGGGGTTTCGACAGGCTCAACCGCCGGGGGTGGCTCAACCGCCGGGGTTTCGACGGGCATAAAAATAGGCCCGAATCCGTGAAGACTCGGGCCTATTTAGTTAGTTAGTTACTAGCCGGTTACGATAACCTGGCAGGTAACGGAGGTCACCGGAACATAACCGTGAGCCTCGCCAGAGGTTACGGGGAACCAGCCATCTTTACCAGCCTCGGTAATGGTGATCTCAGCACCCTTATCCAAAGTGGTTACCTCGGTGCCGTCATTTGTACCCTTGTCGCGGAGCACAGTTTCAGCGCCAACAACCAACTTGCCACCCTGGCAGGTAGGAACCGGAATAGTATCAACCTTGGCAGGCAGGGTTACCGGGGTAGCCTTAGGGGTGACCTTGGCAGGCAGCGGCTTTGCGGTAGCTTTAGGAGCAACCGAAACAACAGCAACCGGGGAGTGGGTAACAACCGGCTCAGCAACCTGAGTGGTCGGGTGCGGCCAAGCCAAAGCGGTCACAGCACCAGCCAAAGCCAAAGCGCCAAGAGCCCAAGGCCAAACCGGACGGTGAATTTCCTCAACCGCTACCGGAGCGGGCTCAGTGATAATTTGCTCTTCAACACGGTACTGAGGAACAGCCTCAACAACAGGCTCCTCAACTACGGGAAGTACCTCAACCTCATCAACGAGGGCTACGGGAACTTCTTCCTCGACCACAGCGGACATAACTGGGAAAGTAGCTTCGGTTTCCTGCTCTACAAGCTGGCCATCTTCGAAAGAAATCTGCTCATCTTTGATTTCGATTTCTTCGCCATCGTAATTGTTGCTCATCGCAATCTCCTAATAAATTGTTCGTCGCAGTGGCGGTGCTGTCATTGCGTTACTGAAAACGTTAGCACTAGAAAAAAGTTTCGCAACACTTATCGGCTGTGACTTGCGTTAGTGACTTGAATCATATCGGCCTCTTGGATATGAAACCGCAGGTCAGGGCGCTAGATTATTGTTTGGAAATCTTTTTTCAGCTTTGTTTCGATATGCGGGCCGGGTTGGTTACATGTTGGTTATCGGCGGCGCCTTGGCGGCAATTCG
>JAITCS010000130.1 GCA_031282935.1 Cellulomonadaceae bacterium | reverse complement strand
GCAGGGCAACTATGGATACCCTCACCCTACCCACTTTTTGCGCAAAAACTAGGTGCGAATCGCGCCAGTTCATTAAAACAAGAGTAGGGTATTGGCTAGCGGCAAGAAATGGTGGTTTGGGCAAGGGTTTCGGTGTGTCCGTAAGAGAGGGAGAGCAGCGGCTGATGAGCGACGGCGTCACTCCCCTGCGCGGCTCGGGCCTGCGCAGCTCCGGTCTGCCCAGCTCCAAACCAGCGCTCAAAGACCCCAAAGACCTCAACCAGCTCATCCGCAAAATCGCTCGGCAACTTGAGCCGGAACTGATCGAATTTCGCCGCGACCTGCACGCCCATCCGGAACCCTCCCGCGAGGAAATCCGCACCACCGCCAATGTGTATGAGCGCCTGCAACAAGCCGGGCTGGAGCCACGGCTGCTTGACGGCACCGGCCTGATCTGCGACCTGGGCACCAAAGCCGGGCCGCGCACCGCCATCCGCGCCGACATTGACGCCCTGCCGCTGGTGGACACCTGCGAGCGCGCCTGGCAATCCACCAACGAGGGCTGGACGCACGGCTGTGGCCACGATGTTCACACAACCGTGATTCTGGGCACTGGCTTGGTGCTGCGGGAACTGGAAAACCAAGGCATTGAGGTGCCCCGCACGCGGCTGATTTTCCAGCCCGCCGAAGAGGTGTTTCCAGGCGGCTCGCTCACGGTGATGGCCCAAGGTGGCCTGAACGGCATTTCGCGCATCGCCAGTTTGCATTGCGAACCCAAACTTGAGGTGGGCAAAATCGCAACCCGCGTGGGGCCCATCACCTCAGCCACCGACGAGGTGGAGGTCACCCTGGTTTCCACCGGGGGCCACACCTCGCGCCCGCACCTGACCGGCGATGTGGTGTTCGCGCTCGGGGAGGTGATCACGCAGGTGCCCTCGGTTCTGGGGCGGCGGCTCGACCCACGCAGCGGCGTGAACCTGACCTGGGGCATGGTTCATGCTGGCGAGGCGCGCAACGCGATTCCGGCCGAAGGCATGGTCGCGGGCACCTTGCGCTGCCTCGATGTGCGTGCTTGGGAGCGGGCCGGGCACATGCTCGACGAAGCGATTACGCAGGTGGTCACCCCTTATTCTGTGGACGTCACGCTGCGTCACGTGCGCGGGGTGCCCCCGGTTGAGAACGATTTGGCGGTGACCAATGATTTGATGGACGCCGCCCGAGCGGTGGTGTACCCCGAGAATGTGGAGCCCACGGAGCAGTCTTTGGGCGGCGAAGATTTCGCCTGGTATTTGACCAAGGTGCCGGGGGCGATGATTCGGCTCGGCACGCGGGCACCCGGCGCGCCTCTAGGCGACTTGCATCAGGGTGCGCTGGATGTGGACGAGGACGCCATCGAAATCGGCGTCCGCGTCTTCACCAAATTCATAATGGGCTAATCGCCTGATGTCGTGGAACGCCTCCCCGGTGGTTGAGCCCGTGGCGGTCGCTTCGCTCCCTGTTCCCTCCTGGCCCTCGGTAGTAGCCGCAAGCGGACTCTACTCTCGAGCTGCGTCGGCCACCGAAACCACCCTCGCCCAGCGTTGGAGTTAGCGCATAGGCGAGAACACAGATCACTAGTTTGATATTGTAATTACTGCTGCATTGCGCAATGTCACCAAACATTATGGCGAATCAACGCTTGAGGTGTCCTCGGGAATAGCGCGGTTGGTTGGGCAGCGGGCACAGCCTGCGGTACTTGTCGAAAATCAGTCAGGCGAGAATTTGCCACGAATTTTATTACAACAACCGAAGCGTTACCGGTATTGTGTACGGAACATGGGTTTAAGCCCGAACCCATGCTCAACAGAAAGTATACGGGCCATGCGCGAGTACACTGCACCAACCCTGACCTATATTACGGCACGAAACCTCGGCCTGTACTCATCCTGCAACAAGATGCATTTTCCGAGACCGACTCTGTCACCGTTGTCTTTATTACAACCTACCAAGTCAATGCGCCACTGCTGCGAATCCCCTTACCCGCAACTGCCGAAAACGGGTTACATTCTGATTCTTTCCTGATGATAGATAAAGTGACAACGGTGCGGCGTTCGCATTTGGGCGAAACCTTAGGGAAAGTGCCGCCGTCGGTTATGACTGCGGTTGAGCGGGCCGTCGCGGTGTTCCTCGGCATCGCGTAATACTATTATGTATTACCAACCGGATACCAGGGGCGTAGGGTTGGCACTTTCGGTTCCAGCCCGTCGCCGGTGGATTTCCCGGTGACTCGGCGCTCCACCCAGGGGCCAGCAAAGTCCCGCGCCCAACGCGCGTCCGCTCGCAAAGATTCGAAGCGCGGTTGCAGGGCCGCCGGAACCCGAGATTCGGGCACGATGGGCGCAGCAGGTTTGGGCGGCAGCATGACATCCCAATTAGGCTCGGTCGGCTCCAAACCCAGGCCGACCAAAGCGGCGTTGGCCATCCGCGCGTGGCCAGTACTGTTTGGGTGAATCAGGTCATCGGCAAACATCTGATAGTCATACAGAGATTTTACGCCCCAATTATCCATAACATAGGCGCCATGCCGACGCGCAATACTCCAAATGGTGGCGTTCAAAGGCCCGGTGCGGCCCCTGGTGAACCGCAGCCTGCCGCCCGCCTTGAACCCGGTTCCCAGCAGCACATCAATCCCGGCGGCGTGAATTTGCTCAACGGCAGTTTCGAGTTTAGTGGCGAGCGCGTCAATGTCGGCTTTGGGGCGTAGCACGTCGTTGCCCCCGCCCAGCAGTGAGATGAGTGCCGGTTTTTGCTCAATGGCCGCCGGGAGTTGCTCTTCGATGATTGGGCCGAGCAGCCTGCCGCGAATCGCCAGGTTGGCGTATTCCAGGGCCGGGAGGCCAGCGGCGAGCCTGCGGGCACTGAGAATCTCGGCTAGCCTGTCTGCCCAACCCCGATATCTGTCCGATATGCCCGAGTTTGCGCCCTGCGGGTTCGGGTTCTGGTCACTTTCCCTGCTGATTTCGGAGTTGACTTGCGAAGTGTCCGCGCTGGGATAGGGGTCGCAAAGCCCTTCGGTCACGGAGTCGCCAATCGCAATGTACGACCCCCACCGAGGCGCACCCACACCGATGCTGCCTTCGCTAATACCGCCGACGCCAGCTTCCAAACCAAACCCCATACACCAATCATCCCATAAAAGAAGGCAGGGGGTTTCGACGGGCTGTGAGTATTGGGTTGGCTGGTTTGGGACTGGCTGTCAGAATGGTGTTGGTCGTTTCATTGGTTTTGTGACTCATCGACGGGCTGGCCGCGTGAGCGTGCTTTGGTTGAGACTTGTCCAGAGCTGTTGGGGTGGCCAGCACCGATTCTGGCCCACCTCAGTGTCTTGATTAGGAGCTTGCCCAACTTCGGTTGTGGCTC
>JAITCS010000097.1 GCA_031282935.1 Cellulomonadaceae bacterium | reverse complement strand
CTTAAATACAACGAGATATGCACATGAAGTGATAATGCTTCTGGGTGATACTTCTGGACATTCATTATTACAAATTAGCCAAAGGGGACACCAATGCCTAGCGAGGACTTCTTGACCGTGGAGCAGCATGACTTTGCTCCGATTGATGACACGGTTGCCAAATTGCGCGCCATTCCCGGCATAAACGACAACCTGGCCGAGCGCCAGGCGGCCCTCGCGCAGATGGAGAGCGAGGACAAATTTGTGTTGGCCATAGTGCCCGAGGTTTCTAGGTGAGGGTGTAGCGGGGGCCGGTTGGGGAGTCCTCGATGGTGATGCCGGCGGTGGCGAGGCGGCCTCTGATTTCGTCGGCGCGGGCCCAGTCTTTCGCGGCTCGGGCGGCAGTTCGGGCGGCCAAGTCGGTTTGCACTAACTTGTCGAGGGCCTTGGCGGCGGTGTCGTCGGCGCTGGCGGTCGCGGAGGCCCACTGCGGGTCTAGGGGGTCGAGGCCCAAGACATCGAGCATTGCGCGGACGGCCAGTAACTCCGCGCGAACCAGGGCGGTCAATTGTGCGAGGTCTGAGGATTTCGCGGCGTTCGCGGGCGCGAGCGAGGTTTCGGGGGTGGTTGCTGTGGCTTTGTCAGCAGTTTTCGGGGCACCTGCCTGAGCTGCTTCGGCCTGCGATAAAGCCGTGTTGCCCGTTTTGAGGTGGGCGTGGATTACGGCTAGCGCTTCGGGAGTGTTGAGGTCGTCATTCATGGCGGCCACAAATTCAGGCGGGAGGGGGGCGGCACTGATTTCATCTGGCGTGGGGGCACCAAGGGCACTGCCGCTATCCGACGCGGGAGCAAGACCGCCATCCGATGCGGAAGCAAAACCGCCGTCCGACGCGGGAGCGGAACCACCCGACGAAACCGAACTCAAGAACTCGGTGGCCCTCGTGACGAACCCGGTGAGCCGTCCCGCCGCGTTGGCCGCGTCGGTCAGCGTGTCGGGCGTCCACTCCAGCATGGAGCGGTACTGCACCCCGGCAATCGCGTAGCGCACCACGAAGCCCGGCGCCTGCCCCAGCACGGTCGAGGCGAGCAGTCCGTTACCCAAACTCTTGCTCATTTTCGCGCCGGATTGCGTTATCCACGCCGTGTGAACCCAATGATTCGCAAAAGGCGCCCCGGCGGCCCGAGCCTGAGCCTGCTCGTTCTCGTGGTGGGGGAACCGCAAATCCAGCCCGCCACCGTGAATGTCGAACTGCGGGCCCAAGTATTTGCACGCCATTGCAGTACACTCCAAGTGCCAGCCAGGCCGCCCCCGACCCCACGGCGTGTCCCAGGAGGCGGTCGCAGGCTCACCGGGCTTGGGCGCTTTCCACAGGGCGAAGTCGTACGGGGACTTTTTGAGCGCAGCAAGTTGCGGGCCAGCGAACGCCCCGGCACCGCCATCGGAGGCATCAAAACCGCCCGCAATCGGAGCAGGCTGCAAAGGCTCCGGCTCCAACTCGTCCAACTTCTGCCGCGTCAACTCCCCATATTGCGGCCAAGACAAAACATCAAACCAAACATCACCCGGCCCAGTGGTATAAGCGTGCTCGTTATCCATTAGGGTTTGCATTAACGCAATCATTTCGGGCACATGCGCGGTGGCGTGCGGTTCATAAGTGGGCGGTAAAACACCTAAAGCATTATAGGCGTTACTAAATTCGCGTTCCATAACAGCGGCGTGCGCCCACCATTGCGTGCCCGCTTCAGCGGATTTCGCTAATATCTTGTCATCAATATCAGTAACATTACGAATTAGCGTAACTTGATATCCGGTGCGCGAAAACCAGCGCCGCAAAATGTCAAAACACACCGCCGGACGCAAATGGCCGATATGCGGCGCCGACTGCACCGTGGCCCCGCACACATAAATGCCAACCTGGCCAGGCGTGAGGGGCACAAAATCCTCAACTTGCCGGGTCGCCGAATCATAAAGCCGCATGGTCACGCGCCCATCATATTCCTCGTCACACTAAAAACTATTGCCCGCAGCGCCAAAAACAGCCAAAAAGACATAGGATAGGGTTATGGCCGGAAACTCCAAGCGCCCAGGCGCCACCCGCAAAACAGGCAGCAAAAAGGGTATGCAGGTCGGTTCGGGTGGGCAGCGGCGCAAGGCGCTAGAGGGTCGCGGGCCCACGCCCAAGGCCGAGGACCGCACCTACCATGTGGCCCACAAGCGCAAGGTTGAGGCCGAGAAGCGCGCCCAAGCGCAGCGCCCGCAGCAGCGCACTCGCAAGCCGAAACTTTCGGGGCCACCTCCGGGCAAGGAGCTGATCGCGGGTCGCAACTCGGTGGTTGAGGCGGCGCGGGGTGGGGTGCCGCTCACCGCGCTGTACTTCGCCGCCGGGATTGACCACGACGAGCGAACCCGCGAACTCATGCAGCACGCCGCCGAACACAGCATCCCGGTGTTCGAGACCTCACGGCTTGACCTGGATCAACGCAGCGGCGGTTTGGCGCATCAGGGCGTGGTCGCGGAAACTCCGGCGTACGAATACCACGATGTGGAGGACATTCTTGACGCTGCCGAAGCCAAGGGCCACGCCCCGCTGATCGTCGCACTGGATAGCGTCACCGACCCGCGCAACCTAGGCGCCATCCTGCGTTCGGCGGCGGCGTTCGGGGCGGACGGCGTGATCGTGCCCGAGCGGCGGGCCGCCGGGGTGACGGCTGCAGCTTGGAAGGTTTCGGCAGGGGCGGCCGCGCGGGTGCCCGTGGCTCGTGTCACCAACTTGACGCGCGCTTTGCAGGATTTGAAGCGGGCCGGTTGCTTCGTGGTGGGTCTGGACGGGAACGCCAACACCGACGTGGCCACGATACACCTGGCGGTTGACCCGCTGGTGCTGGTGGTCGGCTCGGAGGGCAAGGGCCTGTCGCGGCTCATTCGCGAGACCTGCGATCTGACGGCGGCCATCCCCATCAGCGGGGCGGTCGAGTCGCTCAACGCCGGGGTTGCCGCCGCGATTGCGCTCTACGAAATCAGTCGCACGCGAGCCAAAGCCGCCTCCGAGTAATTTCGGTGGTTGGGCCATAATTTTGGTGGTTGAGCCTGTGGCGGTCGCTCCGCTCCCTGTGCCCTCCTGGCCCTCGGTAGAATCCGCAAGCGGACTCTACTCTCAGGCTGCGTCGGTCACCGAAACCGCGCTCCGTTGGTTGAGCCTGGTCGAAACCACTGGATCCCTCGCGCGGTTGCACCGCGCTCCCTTACCTTGGGTGGCGCGCGGGCAGGGGCCTAAAAACTGCTAAGTCCGATTCAGCACCGAACGCCGCACAGGCGCGGAAGGCTCGGGCTTCGCACCGCCACCCGGGGCCTGGGTGGGCAATTTGGGGTCGCCGATGGCCTCGCGCACCGCGGCGATTTCGGCCGCCACCGCCAAGGGGTCGGGGCGCTCGCGGGGGCTCTCGATGGCGTCGCGGTTGTCGCGCAGGGAGGCGAGAATGGCGGCGTCCTCGGCCTCCATCATCGCGATGGCGTCAACCTCAATAGTATTCGCTAAATCATGAATATCATCCAAAGCCAAAATGGCGGTATCGCCAGGGACATTTTGCAATATTGCGGATTCGTCAGGGCGCTCTGAAAGCACTTTATCGGCATAATCAACGGCTGCCTCTGGCATTGGCACATCACGATTTTGCTGTTCCGACATATACCAGCGGTGCTCAAGAATTTCATGGAAAAGCTGTGCGGCATCAAGTTTAGCGCGTAATTCCTCAGGCACCATGCCAATGGTCGGCTCAAATGAATTAATAAGCCAATCGTGCGCCACAATTTGCTCCGATTGCTCTTTGCGTTTCATATGTACCCGCCAGGCGTCCACATCATTTAGTAAGCGCCGCGCCTGAGCATCTTGGACATCCATGCCGGTAAGCCGTAATAAACGCCTGGAATGGTGCCCAGCATCAACCACGTTAGGTTGAATCCGCACTGTTGTGCCATCCGCGTCAGTTACAATGCCAAGTTCCCCAACATCAAAGCCAAGATCGTTTAGTTTGCGTATCCGCTCATCAACTCGCCACCTTTCATCGGCCGAGAAACTCTCCACCTCAGTAAGCGCATTCCACAGCTCATTGTACCGCTCCACCAGCCGATCTCCCACCCGGATGGGGTCTTTATCCTCAGGAATCAGGCCGCCCGCTTGTAAATCGAAAAGTTCACCAATAATGTTAGTGCGCGCTAAATCTATATCGTAATTGCGCTGCCCATCAGTTAGCGCAGGGTAAATGTCACCAGTTTCTGCGTCCACCAAATAGGCGGCGAACTGTTCCGCGTCCCGCCTAAATAGCGTGTTAGAAAGCGAAACGTCTCCCCAATAGAAGCCAGCCAAATGCACGCGCACTAAAAGAATAGCCAGCGCGTCAATTAGGCGAGTGGCCGTTTCCGTTTGCAAAGTCTGATTGAATACCGCGCGATACGGGAGCGAGAACTGCAAATGCTCGGTAACAATGCAAGATTCCAGCGGCTCCCCATGCCTATCGGTGCGCCCAGTAACCACCGCCACTGGCTCCACGCACGGAATATCCAGTTTGCCAAGTTTGCGCAGCAATTCGTATTCCCGAAAAGCGAAATAGTCGCGAGTTTCCTTAACCGCCAATATCCGATCACCTAAACGCACAAAGCGCACGATATGTCGAGAAATACCGCGAGGCAGAGCCGCCAAAATGTCCTCAGGCCACTCCTCCAGCGGCAGGCGCCACGGCAACTCAAGCAGCGCCGACTCGGGGTGGCTGGTCGTGATTTGGAAGGTGCTGGTATTTGCGGAAGCACTCACAGTGCAATCTTAGGCGAAAATCGCCCTCCCGGCGATCCGCCTGTATTGTTGCGAGTGTGTTAATAGCTTGGGGTGATGAGTCAGGTTCCGACCGCCGCCTTGACCCGGGCACATATATTCTCGGTGCGGTGATAACTGACGGCATCGAAGCAGAGAACCAGGCACGTGAACGGCTTCAGACGTTGCGGTTGCCTGGGCAGAAGAAAACGCATTGGAAAGACGAATCTGATAAACGGCGAGACGAAATCATTGAGGCGTTGGGTGAGTGCGGACTAGACGGCATCGTGGTTGCGCGGGTCGGCCCACTTGATGAGCGTGATGAGCGACGACGCAGAAAGTGTTTCAAGCATTTCGCCAATACTCTTTACGAATCGGGAATCCAGCAGTTATGCCTAGAATCCCGAGGGGTTGCGGCAGATAAACGCGATCAGAAATTGGTGGTTGGGCTTAAGTCGGCGTTGGCGATACCTTCTGCTTTTCGTCTAGAGCACGCTAGGGGGAATACTGACCCACTTCTTTGGGCAGCGGATGCCGTTTGCGGCGCCGTAGTTTCTGCTCGAATTGGCAACCTTCGTTGGTGGCGCAAGATTGAAAGAACCGTGCGCAGCGAATCTTTTGGTTGGCCGCGATAAATGCGCAAACCCCGAGTCCTGTCGTCCGGCAGCATTCTCGGGGTTCACTTCCATCGGCCTCG
>JAITCS010000035.1 GCA_031282935.1 Cellulomonadaceae bacterium | reverse complement strand
TCCGGGCTCCCTCGCGCCGGTGTCGGGTTGGCCTGGGCCCGCGAGCCGGTGCCCAGGCTGTTGTCGTGGTTGACACCCCACGCCCACACGGTGCCATCAGCCCGCAACGCCAGCGAGCTGTGCATTGCCGTCGAAATCGCCACCACATCAGTCAGGCCCATCACTTGCACCGGGCGCAGCCGATTGGTGGCGGTACCATCCCCCAAAATCCCATGGGCCGAGTTCAGCCCGGTGTCCCAGGAGTTCGCACCCCACGCCCACACGGTACCGTCAGCCCGCAAAGCCAAGGAATGGGTTGAACCCTGCGCAATATCCACAATGTCAGAAAGCCGCGACACCTGAACTGGATTGTCCTCGGTCCTCGTGGTGCCGTTGCCGAGTTGCCCGTGCCGGTTGTCACCCCACGCCCAAACGGTGCCATCGGCCCGCAACGCCAGGTTGGCCAGGAACTCGGTCTCGATTTGCACAAAATCGGAGATCGCTTGCGGCGTTATGGGGCTCGGAGTGGGGGATGATGACCCCAGCAGCTCGCAGAAGAATTGGCACCAGGCCCAAGCGCCGTCGGGCCGGAACAGCACGTTTGCGCGGGTTTCGTTGGCGGAGGTGACCAACCGCAACGGCAGCGGCGCGGCGGCCGTCGAGTTCGGGCCCCGGGCGATGAACTGTGGTACGGTCTGGATTGTCCGGCTCGTGAATCCGTTTCGGGTTGCAGTGACGCGCGCGGAAATCCGCTGCCCGGCGTCAGAATTACGCAGGGTGTAGGTGCGCCCGGTCGCGTTCGGGATCGGCGTGCCGTTGCGCAGCCACTGGTAACGCCAGCCGGTGGGGGCCGTGTTGAATAACCCATCCCGATTAGCGATTTCGATGGTGCTGCCCACGCGCAGGTCGCCTTGGATTCGCGGGGTGCCCGTCACCTGGAATTGTTGGGACGAATTGCTGGCGCTGAACTGGGCGTTCAACTGGGCGGATAATTGCGCGTTGGCCGCAATTGCGGTTGTTGCCGCTGCCGGTGGGGTGACGCTGATGCCACTAATCACCAGGGCGGCGGTAGTGGCCGCCACCGAAATCGCCTGCATTTTGCGTACCCGACCGCACTTGCTATTCACGGCGCAATCGTATGCGATATTCGACCGATACTATTTCAGTTTGCGCAATTATGTCGCTCTCCGATACCCCGCAACCTGGCAAGTGTCGTAAAGCTCATCGGAAAAAGTTCGGCACGGCTTGGTATAACGCGCACAATCTGGCGGGGATGGCATAGATTAGGTTTTAACAACCGAGTTCCTTTCGAAAAGGCCTAACGGGTAAGCATATGGATCGCCAAGAAGAGTTCAATGAGGCCGAAGTGCCGCGCCGGGTTCCCACGCGCCGGGAGCGGATCGCGGAATCGGTCGGGGAGCCGATTGTTGCCGAGCCGGTGGTGGTGCACGAGGTCGCCGTGGTGTCTGAGCCGGTCATCGTGCGCGAGCCGGTAATCGTCGCCGAGCCGGTCATCATCCACGAAGCAGCCGTCGTGCGCGAACCCGTACTCGTCAGCGAGCCGGTGATCGTGCATGAAATAACCGAAGTCGAGCTGCCCGACGAGCACGCGGCAAAACGCCCCCTTACCGAAGAGGCCAAGACGTGGTGGCGCCGCGCCAAAGCCGGTTTCGAGAAAACCTCCGGCCTCGGCGATGGCGAAGCCGCCGAATTCGGTATCGTGGAAAGCGGCACCCGGTTATCGTCAAGCGAAGGGCACGTTACTAAAATTACGGACGACGGCGCAGATGGCGCGGTAGTCGTAATTGACGAGGTGGAGCAGACCGCTAAGGGCGGGCTGTGGGAGCGCATTGTCGAAATCGTGCCGGGCGTGGCCAGTTTCCACGGCACCGGGCGCCCCGATAGCACCGCCCATCGCGCTGGTAACACTGACGGTTTCTGGAACGAGGATCCGCTCGACCCGCGCAAACCCAAGCCTTTGCCAGATGTGATAAAGGACGCCACCGAGGAAGCCTCCGGGCTATTGCACGCCGAAGTGGCGCTCGCCAAAACGGAACTCAAAGCTCGCCTCAAGGTAATTCTCCCGGCGGTGCTGATGTTTTTGGCGGCGGTGACTATTCTACTTGGCGCCTTAACCATTTTGCTTTGGACTATCATCTTTGCCATTGCAGTTGTGTTGCCGTTATGGGCGGCCGCCCTAATTGTTGGGGTGGTGGGCCTGCTGATAGCGGCTGGTTTGGCGTTTATCGGAATGCGCAGGCTTAAAGCGAATAGCGGCAGGCACTGGCTCACCTCCGAAACCATTAAGGATGACATCACCGCGATAACCGCTGCATTCAAAACCAGAAACTGGGCTAATGACCAAGAGAAAATCAAGGAGGGACGGCTGTGAGTATTCCCATTCCTGATCCCATTGTCACCCGCGTAATCCCTGATACTGAAAGTAAGCGCGCTGGGCGACGCTCGACGCACGCTAACGCTGACCAGTCACAGCAGGAGATTCTCGACGATATTTATCGATATCGCGGGCAGTTGGCGGATACCCTAGATCAGTTGCACACGCGGTTATCGCCCAAATACCATATTGACCAGCTTAAGGATGATTTCAAAACGGCCGGTTTGGATGCTTTGGGCATTGTCAAAGGCGAGGGCAAGCCGGTTGATGAATCGCGCGCTAAGAACGCGGACAAATTGGTTAAGGGCGGTTCGATTTTGGGCGGCCTGCTCGCCTTGCGGACTTTACGCAAAGCCATTAAGGGTCACCATCTGAAGAACGAGATTCGCCAGGCGATTCGCAAAGAGGAAGCTCACGAGAAGTTTGAGATTCACGGCCTCATTGAGGAAAGCGTGGAACTCGGCGAGGACTAATCCAACAAACGTAATCGGGCATAAAAAGAACCGTCATTCTGCACGCAAACGCTTTAGTTCGCAAACGCGGCAAACACGCAAACGCGGGTAAGCCGAGCGGCAGAATGACGGTTTTGGCCTCAGCCAAACGATTCAGGCGGGAATACGCTCATCAAGCACGCCGTGGGCGTCAAACACGCCGTGAGCAGCGCGGAGTTCCAGCACCTCATCCTCCTTGAAGCGCCGGTGGCCCCCCAGCGTGCGGTAGGCCGAGAGCTTCCCATCATTTGCCCAGCGCGAAACTGTTTTTGGGTCCACCCGGAACATCGTTGCGACCTCTCCGGGCGTTAACAGGTTTTCGCTCTCATTGCTGACAATCGCCATCAAATTCATCCCTTCAACTAGTCGGCTGCGCCGTATGCCCCTATTCTTATCCCAACGGTGTAATTATCCCGGTATTGCGAGGCCACCGAATAATAACAATTTGGCAAAAATGTCTTTTAAGTCACATTCTGGCCATATTTGGGCGACAGCCAACAGTCAAGTCGCGTCACCTCACGGGAATCCGGCCCCTAGTGGCGTAACATGGGCGGCTGAACAGAATACTTACTTACTTTGGGGCCGCCGTTCTCGCCGCCGCCCCACTTAGGAGGAGCCATGGGCCGCGGCCGTCAGAAGGCAAAGCAGACCAAGGTTGCTCGTGAGCTGAAATATTTCAGCCCTGAGTTGAACTTATCAACCCTGCAAGAGGAGTTCAGTGGCAGTTCGCACGGTAACGACGTGCTCGCCGTTGAGGACTCCTATGATGATGACGACTATGAGGACCTGATCGACAAGTATGCCGACTGGATCCATGTCGATGAAAATGAGCCCGAGGAAGTTCCCGCCTAGTCAGTGCCTATTTGGCCTGGGCGGCGCGCCCCTGGTTTGGTGTACTCGCCTGAGCTGCCCCCGGTGGTTGAACCTGTCGAAACTCCCTCCGTTCGGCGCGCTCCCTGAGCCCCCCGGTGGTTGAGCCTGTCGAAACCCCCTCCGTTCGGTGCGCTCGCCCCTAGTTAGCGAATAACGGGAGCCAGGGGCCGAGGTCTGCACGTAGGCCTGAGGTGGCAACGAGTCCGCTTTCGCAGGCCTGCTCCCACGCTAGCAATCCGGTGGCTAACTCCAGCCAGGTTCGCCCGTCCATTTCGACCACAGCCGGGGGCGTGCCGCGTCGGTGGGCCGGGCCGGGCAGCGCTTGGACGGCGCCCAGCGGTGGCACTCGGATTTCGACGGCGTTGCCTGGTGCGCGCGCGGCCAGTTCCTCTAGCGTGTAGCGCACGGCCGTCATCACCGCTTTCGCCTCGCCCGGCGACGGTTCGCTTTCGCATGACGACGACGTTTCAGCCTTGCCTGACGGCGATTCTGCTACGCTCGACGGCGAGGTGTCCGAACCCCTTGGCGGCGTATCTGAACCGCGCGACGACGTTTGCTGCCGGGAGGCCAGCCAGGCGTTGAGGGCAGCTTGTCCGGCGGCTACGGGAGTGCGGCGGGGCATTTCTTATCACCTAGCCCGGTGGTTGAGCCTGTCGAAACCACCCACCCGTCGAAACCACCCACCCGTTGGTTGAG
>JAITCS010000123.1 GCA_031282935.1 Cellulomonadaceae bacterium | reverse complement strand
TGGGTCACATAAACGGTGGTGACACCAAGACGACGCTGCAACGACGCGATCTGCGTACGGGTCTGCACGCGGAGCTTCGCGTCCAAGTTGGACAGCGGCTCATCCATCAAGAACACCTGCGGCTGGCGCACAATGGCGCGGCCCATCGCCACACGCTGACGCTGACCACCGGAGAGCGCCTTCGGCTTGCGGTCGAGGTACTCGGTGAGGTCAAGAATCTTGGCGGCCTCTTCCACACGCTGGCGGATTTCAGCCTTGGGGGTGCCCGCAATCTTCAGGGCGAAGCCCATGTTGTCGGCCACGGTCATGTGCGGGTACAGCGCGTAGTTCTGGAAAACCATCGCGATGTCGCGGTCTTTGGGTTGCACATCGGTAACGTCGCGGTCACCGATCAGAATGCGGCCAGCGTTGACGTCTTCGAGGCCTGCGAGCATACGCAGCGAGGTGGACTTGCCGCAGCCCGAGGGGCCAACGAGCACCAAAAACTCGCCATCGTCAATGTGTAAGTTCAACTGATCCACAGCGGGCTTCTCTGAGCCAGGGTAGATCCGGGTTGCATGGTCAAAAGTAACCGTTGCCATTTCATTCCTCCACCGGCAGGTACGTGCCGGACGATCCGTAGTGGGGTGTGCGCCGTCGGCTTGGCGGGGCACTGCATATTCAGTTGTGTTCACTTGTGCGGCGCGCCTGACGCTGTTGTCCGGGCGACCACGGATAAGGTTAGCTCAAGGGCGCCCCGCAATGCAAATCGGGAGATTTTCAAGGGGATTTTAGGCCGCTGCCTGTGCGCTTTGGCGGTGCTTAAGGGCGCGGTGCTACCGCGAAGTGTTTTTAAGGCCGCTCGCCTGGCGGCGACGGCTGGTCGCTGCGCTCCGCAGGGGCGCATCGTATTCTACTCAACCCGCATAATCGCTAAAGCGATTCGCGGGGTTTCGCACGAACCCGATTACGCCCCTGTGTTTTTTGTGCCGCTCGCCACACGGTGGTTGAGCCTGTGGCGGTCGCTGCGCTCCCTGTGTCCTCCTGGCCCTCGCTAGAATCCGCGAGCGGATTCTCCTCTCGGTCTGCGTCGGTCACCGAAACCACCACGATTACGCCGCAGTACCTTTTGTGCCGCTCGCCTTGCGGCGACGGCTGGTCGCTCCGCTCCGCAGGGGCGGATCGTATTCTACTCAACCCGCATAATCGCTAAAGCGATTCGCGGGGTTTCGCACGAACCCGATTAAGCCCCTGTGTTACCGAGGCCTCAGGCGCGTAATCAGAACCTGCCCCAGCCCGAGTGCGAGCGCCAACAAGCCCAGCCCGCCCAAAATGGTCAGCGCCGAACCGGCCGGGTGACACACCAGCACGGGGGCCGCAGTGTCTGTCATTTCGGCCACGGAGGCGCCAGCGTAATAGCACCCCGTGGCCCGCTGCGCCAAAACCGCCAGAGCGCCCGCGAGCGCCGTCGCGCCCAGCACCGCCAAATCCCGCAAAGCGGCAGGCAAAAGCGCCGCGACCTCCACCTTCGCCCCCCAAGGCAATGCCGAAGCCAAAGTGTTAAAACGGAAAGTCAGGTAACCCAAAACCGCGAATGTCAGCGCCCAAGGCAGGGTGGGAGGCCGCCCTAAACTGAACAGGCCAACTATCCCTATCGCGGTGAACGCCAGGTGAGGCGAGGGGCGGCGCAGCGCCACCAGCGCCAAGGCCAACCCCACGAGCGCGAAAGCGACCGTCAGGGCAGTGCCCGCCCCCAGCCTAAAGTGCGGCAGCACCAACATCACCACCGGCAACAGCGCGGCCGCAACCCGGAAAAAAGCCGCCGGGATAACGGGCCCGTGCGAGATTTCAATGACGGGCAGCGGCGCGGCAGGGGCAGCGGCGCCCAAGCGGCGCACCACGGGCAACCGTCGTAATTCCACGAGCGCCCGGCCACCAAGGCCGCGAGCTGTAGCCACCAAAGCGTTCATCAGCGCCGACCTCTCGCTCTAGCTTGCGTGCGCGCAACTTTGGCCAGTTCGCCTGCGGGAATGGTGGAGTCGGCTTGGCGCCACGGGATGATGGGCACCCCTCGGCTGGCCAGCACGCGCACCCGGTATTCGCGCTCTAGGGTGATAATGCGCCAGGCTAGGGCCAGGGAGGCGTTGCGCCCGGCCTTGACCTGCGGCAACGTGTCGATCACAATTACGGGATTGCCTTGGTCAATCCAGCCGTCCACCAAGGTCAGGGGCGTATCGTCTAGCAGGGTAGAGAACAGGTAAATGACCGCGTCGGCGGGCAGGCGCGGGGGTCGCACCACTTCGGTCGGTTCCCCGTGGGGCGCTGCCGAGGCCAAAGCCTGCTGGATTCGCCGCAGTTGCCGTTGCCCACTTGAGGCCGCGACGGGTCGGCGTTGGAAAGCCAAATCCTCCATGCCCACCCGGTCGCCAGCGGCCAACAGCCCGGTGGCCACTGACAAAGCCGCGTGCCGGGCGTAATCCAGCGAGGTGTGCTCGTCAACGCGCTGCGGCCCTGAACCCCGCCAAGTCTCCAAGTCGGGGCCCACATCGTCGCGGCTGTCAATCACCAATTCGGCGATGCCCTCCGCGTGCGAGAACGTGCGCCGCACATACAACTGCTCAAGCTCGGGCGAGCGCCGCCCGGTGGCGCGCCAGTCCACCCTTCGCAGCGAATCGCCGGGGCGCATGGTGGCGATGTCGCGCAGTTCCCCGCCGTCGCCAATGCGCCTAGAGTTGCGGGCTCCAGTGAGACCGCGCAGCCGGTTGGGGGCGGGTAGTTGGCTGAGCGGGGAGGCGGTGGGCAGGCCGAGCAAGTCTTTGCCTTGGGCCACCCAAGGCTCCTCCACCAGCACGTCGAAAGCACTGTAACTGCGCCCCTGCACGGTGAAAGTCGGTTGCGGGCCGGTGCGTTTCGAGTCGTGGAACAGTTCAATTTCGCTGCGGTTGGTAACTAAGGTGGTGGGGCGGTGGCCGGGGGCGAATGCTCGGATTTGGGTGGTGTCTGCGCCGGGGGTGCTCGCGATGGTCAGCGGGTAGCCGGTGTTTCCGGCTGTTATGCTTGATGATTTAGCGGGCTGGGCCGCTTGGAACTCCCCAGAGGTAATCCGGCGCGGGGCGAGGCTCGGCACCATGAGGATTGCGAGCAGCAGCGGCATACCGAGCAGGGCGAGGTCGAGGCGCTGAAACAAAATGCCCAGCACAAGCAGGGCGTACCCGAGCACTTGCGTGCTCCAATACGCTGGCGGTGTCCCCCATTTCCTCATGCTAGTCCCCGCCGGTCAAGCCGTACCCGGTGGTTGAGCCGCACCCGGTGGTTGAGCCGCACCCGGTGGTTGAGCCTGTCGAAACCACCCGATCGTCCGTCGAAACCACCCGATCGTCCGTCGAAACCACCCGATCGTCCGTCGAAACCACCCCTGCGTCCACCGAAATCACTACCGCACCACCGTGTACTGCGCAGGCGCAGGACCCGCCTGCCGCACGGTCGCAGGCCCAGGCACGGCCTTCAGGGTGTCGGCCACCAGTTTCTCGGGCGAAACCCCAGCCGCCCACGCCTGCGGGGTCAAGGTCAAGCGGTGCGCCAACACTGGTACGGCAATCGCCTTAACATCCTCGGGCAGCACATAATCGCGCCCCGCCAACACGGCCATCGCGCGGGCCAACAACAGCAGGTTTTGCGAACCGCGCGGGGAGGCGCCCACCTCAAGCAACTGGTTGTGCCGCGTGGCTGCCGCCAGGTCAACGCAATAACGCACCACGTCCGGGTCCACATTCACGGCCTCAATCCCAGCCCGCATCGCCCGCACCGTGGCGGCGTCCACCACAGGACGAACGCTTGAGCCCTCTTGGCGGCGCCCAATGCGGCGCTCCAAAACCACGGCCTCATCGGCTGGGTCAAGGTAGCCCACGGCAAGGCGCACCATGAACCTGTCCAGTTGCGCCTCGGGCAGCGGGTAGGTGCCCTCGTACTCGACTGGGTTTGAGGTGGCGATCACGTTGAACGGGTCGGGCAGCTTCCTGGTCACGCCGTCCACGGAAACTTGGTGCTCAGCCATCGCTTCAAGCAGCGCGGATTGTGTTTTCGGGGCGGTGCGGTTGATTTCATCGGCCAAGAAAATGTCCGTAAAAACGGGGCCGGGCTGGAAAACGAAGCTGCGCGTGGCCGGGTCAAAAACGGACGAGCCGGTGATGTCAGACGGCAGCAAGTCAGGCGTACACTGGAGCCGAGCAAAATCCAACCCCAAAGCTCCAGCCAGCGAGCGGGCAGCCAAAGTCTTGCCCAGGCCCGGCACATCCTCGAACAACACGTGCCCGCCTGCCAAAATGGTGGCCAGGGCAATGGTCAGCGCGTCCGACATGCCAACCACGACCGTGCCCACCTCGGCGAGCACCTGCTGTCCTAGTTCGGCGACTTTCGCCACCGGCAAGGGCGCGACCTCCTCGCTAGCAGCCCCACCGTAGCCGAGCTCGCGAACAGTGCCGCCGCCTTGAGCAGCATATCCGCCGCCGTTTTGGGCAGCATATCCGCCCTCGCCGCCATCATAAACGTCGACGCTTCCCAATACCTCGTTCATTTCATCCTCCTTAAAAGTTCCAGGCGAGTGACAGTGTTTTGGAGCGCTCGCGGGCGCACCCGGTCGGTGGTGGTGAGCACGGTGACGGCCTCCGCGCCGATAAGTTGGCGGGCTGTTTCGCCGGGATTCATGGCCTCGCCGGGCAGCCCAGACCATGCGATGCCGTGTTCGGCCAACAGACGTTGTGCCAGCGCCCGTACCCGCATCAAAGCCCGGTCGGAAACCTCGCCGCGATGGTTCACCGTTGACCACGCCAGCCAAGCGACCTCGGAGCGCGCCCCGCCGCGCACCTGCCGGGGCGGGGGTGGCCAGTGCATGGGAATCCGCCCGCTGTCCTGGCTGCGCAGCACGTCAATCAGGGCCACCACGCACACGATCACGATGGCGTGCGCAAAATTGAGCACGCCAAAAATCGCAGCGAGCGCGCACAGCACGGTGGCCACAATAATAACCACGATACGCCGGTTGCGGCTGTAGCCCGCTTGCCACGCCGGAATCCCCGGGAAGAAACCGCTGGAATTGTTGCGAGAATGGGGCGCCACTATTCCTCACCCCACTTGTTGCGGGTCACGCCGGTGGCGATTGGGGTGGCGTAGGCGCGTTCGGTTTTGGGCTGTAAGGGTGCGGCGGTCGGGGTGGGCATCGCCCGAATGTTGTCCGCAATTTCCCCCAGTGCCGCCCGAGCCTGGCTGATGGCGAGCGCGTCAGGTTCGCGGCCGCCGAATCGTACTTGCTGGTAAAGGCTGCGCAATACGCCCAAGGGTGCCGTGGGCACATTGCTGGCCTCTAGCAGCCGGGCGGTGAACTCCGTCGTGGTTTCGTGCTGTTCGCGCACGAACCCCCTGGTCGCGGCGCTGTCCTCGAAGGCCAACCACCCAGCCACTACCGCGTCGCTGGGGTTGCGAGCCTCGTCCATGCGGTTTTGCGCTACCGTGACCGCGTCCAGCAGTTCAGCCTGGTCAAGTTGGCTGGTGGCGAGGTCGCCGTCCACAATACCGTCATCCGCCAATGTAGGGGTGCGCAGGGCGCCGCGTCGTTTCCACAGCCGCCAAGCGACAAAGGCGACAATCGCCAGCGCCAGCACCGTCAGAATCGTGGGGAGCAACCAAGGCCGATACACGAAAGACTCGGGCACATAAGGGTCATCATCCCAACCCTCAATGATCGCCCCGCCCCCAACCGGCCCGCCGGGCATTTCCGTGGTGAGCTGCCCCCGAATCTCGGGGAACCGCACGCGCAGTTGTGTCCCAGCTCCAGCGGCCACCACAGCCAAAGTGAGCAGCGCGGCGTTGATCGCCAGCGGCACAGCCCAGGGCACGGCACGTTGCGGTTTGGCATTAAGCGCAGGCTCGGCCAGGGGCGCTGGTGCGGGCGCAACGCTGGACATACCACAAACAGTACCCCACCACGCAAAACCCCCAAACAACCCTGGCGTTTTCCGTTTCCCCACCCTCCCCACCGAGATTTTGCGCTGGTTTGAGAAACCTGGGCGGGGGTTGGCGGGGCGCTCGCGGGCGTGGGTTAGCATTGTCGTATGGAGGGGTTGGCGCCGGGCACGCGAATCGGTGGGTACACCATTGGGTCGCGGTTGGGCGCGGGCGCTTCGGGGGCGGTTTATTCGGCGCAGGACGACGGCGGGCAGCCAGTTGCGATAAAACTTTTGCACCCGCACTTGGACATTGACCCCGACGCTCGGCTGCTGATGCAGCACGAGGTGTCGGTGCTGCAGCGCCTGCGCGACCCGAACGTCGCCGCCGTCATTGATGCCGAACTCGACGGCGTGCAGGCTTTTATCGTCACTGAGCTTATCGAGGGCCCCACTCTTTCGGCTGAAATCCATCAGGGCGGCCCGCTTGACGCCTTGGACTTGTTTGAACTCGCTGACCAGCTCGGTTCCGCCTTGCAAAATGTTCACCTTTCCGGCGTGGTACACCGTGACGTGAAGCCGGCGAATGTGATCGTAGCGGAACGCGGGCCGGTTCTGATCGATTTCGGGGTGGCCTCCGATTTGAGCGAGCCGCCCCCGCCCGGCTATGTGGTGGGCACGCCCGGTTTTCTGGCCCCCGAGTTGTTGGAGGGTTCGGCGCCCACCCCCAGCACGGACTGGTGGAGTTGGGCGGCCGTGTTGGCGTTCGCTGCCACTGGGCGACCCCCGTTCGGCAGCGGCGCCCGCGATGATGTTTTGCTGCGCACGCGGCAGGGTCGGGCCGACTTGGTGGGGCTGCCCCCGCGCACTGCCGATGCTCTCATGGGCGCGCTGGCGCCGGAGCCTGCAGTTCGCACCAGTCCTGCCGAGGTAATGCAGGCCATCCGGCGGGATCGTGATGAGGCGCGACGTTCGCTGGAAATCTCCGGGCCTGTGCAGACCGTGGCGGTGATGGAGGCTGTGCCGCCGACGGTGGCGTATCCGGTGGAGCGTATGCAACCGACGCGCGCATTCCCTTCCGAGTTTGTCACTCCGACAATCGCGTATCCGGCAGAGGTTGTCCCTCCGACGCTCGCCTACCCGGCGGATGTTACCCCGCCAACGCTTTCGTATCCGGACGAGTTTGTGGATCCGACTATCGCGTATCCCGTGGTTGAGCCAACGATGATCGCCCCCGTGGCCACCACGCATTTAGGCAGTTCTTTCTTAGATTCCAGGCTCAGCGCAGATCCCACTCTCCCCGTACTTGCCGCGACTCAGCAGTACCCCGGCTTGCCTTGGAACCCGACCCAGCGCCTGGCTTGGGCGCACATCCCAACCCTTTCCGGCTTGGCCAACCCGAACCTCCTCGAAGGTGCCAGCCAGCTACCCCAAGGCGCTCAATCGGACCGAAACCAAACCCGGGCGTTCGCCGACCAAGCGCCCCACCAATCCGAACCTCAGCCCGGACAACCTCTACCCGAGCAACTTCAACCCGGCCAACTCCAACCCGAGCAACTTCAACCCGGACAACTCCAACCAACAGACCCCGCCCCCCTGCCTTACCCCGCCGCGCCCACGTGGTATCGCCGCCCTGTGCCCCCGCCCCGCACCCCCATCTTGCTCGGCCTAGGCGCGCTGCTGGTGTCTATTGCAACGGGCTGGCCGGTGCTCGCGCTGGCCGCCTTCGCGGTGCTGGTGATTGTTGCTCGGATAATCGGAACCGCCTGGGAGGATTTGGTCAATCGCCGCGAACTGGCCGGGCGCCGCCGCGCGAACGATCTGGCCGTAGTCGCCGCGAAAACGCCTTGGACTGTGCTGCGGGCCATCCTGGGGGCGCTGCCGCAGTTGCTGGTGGGCGCCGGGGTTGCCGTGCTGGTGGCGGCGGCGTGTTGGTGGGTAATTGGGCATTTCGACCTCCCGGCGGGGCCGCTCGCCTCGCACCCGTACCTGATCGGGGTGGCGCTCGCGGTCATGTCCGCGATGTTGAGCACATGGTTCGCGGTGAACTCCGCCCGCACCCGCTTGGGCGCCCGCCTCGCGCTGACGGCTTTTTCGGGGCGCTCCCCGCTCACCTACATATTCCTGGTCGCGCTTTTGATAGGCGCCACCGTTTTAGCGGTGAGCCATTTCAGCCACCCCATCGAAATAAATTGGTGGCCCCTACCTACCCCGCCAATCCTGTAAAAAACCAGATGGTGGTAGCGAGCGCGGGGGAGTCGCCTGCGCCGAATCTAGTCGCTAACTTATTGACACTACTACACGCAGGTTCTAGGATGGGGTTGTGTGGGTGGTAGATGTTGAGTTGATCGCTCCGTGGATTTTGGCCCAAGATGATGAAGCCGTGGAGCAGATTTACGCTGCCATCGAGGTATTGGAGCAAGTTGGGCCAAACCTCGGACGCCCGCTGGTTGACACCATCGCGAACTCCCGCTACGCAAATATGAAAGAGCTTCGTCCGGGTTCTAGTGGCCGTTCAGAAATCAGAATACTGTTTGTCTTTGACCCCAAACGCCAAGGCATCCTTTTGGTTGCTGGCGATAAAGCAGGCGATTGGAGCAAATGGTACAAGAGAAACATTCCCATTGCCGAACAACTATATGAGCAACACCTAAAACAGTTAAAGGAGCAGAATAATGATGACCGTAGCCGACCTTGAAAGAATCCGTCCCGTTAATCGTGAAAATGTTGAGCGCCATAAAGAGCGAATGCTCGCTGAAGTTCGCGCCTGGCGCCTAAAAGAAATCCGTGAACAAGCTGGCCTTACCCAGCAACAAGTAGCAGATAGAATCGGTGTCTCCCAAAAACAAGTATCGAAAATTGAAACTGGCGACATTTCCAATTCCAAAATCACCACCATCCGCTCCTACCTTGAAGCGATTGGCGGCAAAATGGCCATAGAATTCGTGACCGGAGATTACCGACTCCAAGTAGCATAACCAACTGCTAGTGGTTCACCCCGCACTTTCCTAGGCAGCGGCGCGGCTGCTATTGAGGGATTCACCGCGCCACCAAGAACAGTAAGTGGAGAGCATCTTGCGATAATCCCTGCTTGCTTCTTTACATCTAGCGTATTCCATTTATTCCCCATAAACCGCTCCCGAGAGTCCTTGGTTCGGGAGACCCCCATCCCCAAGTGCACTCCCCAGCTACCACCTAGGGGAGTAACGTCCCTCCGGCCCCGATGTAGGTAGGGTGATAGGCCCAAATTCACGGTGAGCAGCCCCATGCCTCGCGCATATACACGGCATATTGGTGATAGCGAAGCAAAATATGACCGTTGGATTTCTGAAGTTACTGTTGCCTATCACGGACTGTGGAACATTGAGGATCCAACGCAAGTCAGTGTTTATGCAACTGAACTAAAACTCGACAATGTTAGACTCGGGGAAGTTCCTTTATTTGGTTTCTGGTATTTAGGTCGCTCGACCTTCGGCGCTTTCCTCCTGGTCCCCCCTAGTGAACATATGCTCTGTGGCGGAGTTAGGGACGAAACCAAACGCGATAGAGGCGCGCCTTGCAGCTTTAAGCGCCAACGAATTACCAATTTCGGCAAATTTTCTGACTCGGGCTGTTTTGGACGAAAACGCGCACATCTATTCGGTGAAGGCAAAATCCGACAACGCAAAGGAAAGCGCAATGGCTCGCATACTCGTTACCGCCGAGGATCGGGAAACTACCCCCTTGGATAGCACGTCAATGGCTCGTGCGCAGCTTAAGACTTCCGAACCGGCAGCAGCCCTGCCCCTCAAGAGTAAGGCGAAGACAGCTAAAAAGCCGTGGAAAGAGGGAGTACCCTGGCAAGTCGGTGAATGGATCAACGGAAAACCAAACCTGCGCGGGGACAGCGCGGTCGGCGCTTCGGACAGTTACTGGGTTCACCAGTTCCTAAAATCACTGTCGATGGCGAAATGTAAGTGCCAGCTAGCTAAAGTCACCCACGTTCGCATAGTGGGAAACTATCGGGGGCTAGTGTGGCATCGTATCGTAGAAAAACTGCGAACAACCCTTTCTGGTCATGAAACACCTCACCAACCCCGGACAAATAAACAAGTAAAGCCGTGCAAAGGCAAGGAGTACCAGGTGGGAAACAAGATTGACACTCGAGAGAAGGATTCAACAGGTGCCGTACAGCCCACATATTTCTCGGCGCTGAAAGAAATGGGTAGCAATACGGGTTGTATCTGCAGGTGTTTCTGCGATTGCAACTGCACTAACAATAATTGTGAATGTGTCGGGCAGTGTAACTGCTGGTGCGGTTGTTGGCTACCGGATGATTTCGATATCCCTGACCCTGGGGTCGGGAACACCGAGCGATTAAGCAAGCATCGGGCCCAATTCGAGGAACTCCCCGCATGCGAGCACTACGGAAGTAGAATCTGCGAAAATTGCAAGTCTTATTGGGTTGCGCGAAAAACTGCGTTACCTGTAATGATTGCCGAAAGCGAAACCTATCCTAACGAAATTATGTTTTATGAACGCGCTATATTCGCTTGGGATTGGAACCTTATTCCTTACAAAAGCCCGTTCAAGAATATGAGAACAAAACCTTCAACCCCAGACATGTTTCTATCGGACTACCATGGCATAGCGGTGGAGATAAAAGCAACTGACAAAGTGTTTGGGAAAGTTGATTACTCCAATATTGGGGAGAATGTAAAAGATAAAGTAGCTAAATCGAGAAAACCTGGTAGAGTCCCGATAACTAATTTCATCATAGATTTAGGGGAAAATCGGGTCACACCGGCAACTTTCCCCAAATATTTAGAAGAGATGGCGTTACGCCTTCAGGTTGAGAGAGTTTGGGTGGCAGATGCATACGGGTTGCATAGAATTTTCTAGGGTTCTGGCGGGGCGCGTGGAAATCCTGCTTTTAATGCGGGTTTATTTCGCCCCTTGCGGGAGGTCGCCGCACCCCACCTGCGATTAAGCATAGCTCGCCATGTCGCCTATGGCAACTATTCGACAGGTTCAGCCGCCAGAATTGGGGATACGGGAGCGGAGCGCGCCAGCTTCAGGGCCTTGGCGCGCAAAACACGCCAACCGGCCGGTGTGGTGCGGCTAACATCAAGATAGCAAAGCTATGTGAATAGACCGAAACTTTAAGGGCGGGGAACGTGACTCTCACTGACACCAAGACTACCAAGGCAGAACTTCGGGCCGCCGCGCGCGCCGAGTCCGCCCGGATTCAGGCCGCGCAGCAGGCGCAAGAGGCCCGCAACCAGCGGCTCATCTGGGGCGGTTTGGGCGGTCTGCTCGCTGCCCTGATCGCAGTGTTCTTGCTGGTGGCGCAGCCGTGGAACAACCGCAACGCCGTGCCTAACTTCACCCCGGTGCCGATGGAGCAGGTTGCCAACACCCCCGCGAACACCACCCCTGAGGGCGGTTTCTTGGTGACTGCGGGCGGCGGCACGGCCTCCACCGTGGATCCGAACCTGCCCACGATTGACGTCTATTTCGACTACATGTGCCCGGCTTGCCTCTTGTTTGAGACCGTGAACCTGGAGAACATGCGCGAGTTCGCTGACAGCGGCGAGGCTAACGTGGTGTTGCACCCGGTGGCTATTCTGAACCGCTTCACCCCGCGCACACAGTTCTCCACGCGGGCTGTTTCGGCAGCCGGTTGGGTTGCCAGCCAGTCCCCGGCGAACTTCTTGCGCTTCCACGAGCTCATGTTCAACAATCAGCCGAACGAGGCCGCCGGTGGTGACATGAGCAACGCTCGGATGGCTGAGCTCGCCATTGAGGCCGGGGTGCCTGCGGGCGTCGCTGCCGGTATCGAGGACGGCACGGCCATGAACACGTACGGCGAGTGGGCGGTTTCGCTCACGCAGCGCGCGGTCAGCGACCCGGCCCTGGTTGGCCCCTCCGGTTTCGGCACGCCCACCGTGATGTTGGACGGCGCGCGTTGGGATGGTGACTGGAGCGATCCGGGTGCCCTGCCTGCCGCCATCGCAACCGCCGGTGCTGCCGTCGGCGACTAGCTCAAGGTGGTGTTTTTAGGCCCCTGCCAGCCGGACACTAAATGCGCAAGGGCGCGGTGCAACCGCGCAGTGTTTTTGGTGGTTTCGGCAGGCGGGCGCGCCGACCCGGCGGTTGACGCGCATTATCTCGCGCGCCCGCCTGTCGAAACCCCGTGCTGCGGCCACCCAAGCACTTTGCGGCGATAGCTCATGCCTGAATTAAGCGAGCAAGACCTTGCCATTTTGGACATAGAGAAGCAGTGGTGGAAGTTCACCGCCTCTAAGGAAAGAGTAGTGCGCGAGCGCCTTGGTCTGTCCGCGACACGCTATTACCTGGCCCTAAACACCTTGCTTGATAACCCTGCCGCCGCCGCCGCCGAGCCAGTCCTAATAAACCGGCTCCGAGCCAAGCGCGAAACCGCCGGTTGAGCACCCCCCGGCGTTTGAGCACATCGGCGGTTGAGCCTGTCGAAACCCCGATACGGCGCCGCGAAGGCTGAGCATTGCGCGGTTGCACCGCGCTCTTAAAGCTGGGAATCAGGGTTAGCAGAAGCCTAAATACGGTTGGAAATTCAGGCAGTTTCACCGGGTGGTTTCGACGGGGCTCAACCGCCGGCTAGCGACCCGTTGGTTGAGCCTGTGGCGGTCGCTCCGCTCCCTATTCCCTCCTGGCCCTCGGTAGAATCCGCAAGCGGACTCTACCCTCGGTCTGCGTCGGTCACCGAAACCATCGCACGAAACCACCCCAAACTGGGACATATCGGTCGGTGGGCAACCTCACAAATCGCAACTATTGCATCTGCGCGAATTATGCGCAACGATAGGGCTTGTAGCTGCCTTGGCTACAGAAACGTCCAGCAAAGGTGCTTGTGATGATTGCTAACCCTGCTCAAATGTGGCGCCGTCGCCGTGTTTCAGCTTTGGCCGCCCTCGGGGCCGCCGCCCTTATCTCCGTGCCGTTGGCCGCGCCCGCTCAAGCCGCTGATTTGCTGATTGACCCCAGCGCCACCGGCTCGCTCACCATCACTACGTCCAAAGTGAACGGGGTTTTCTTACCCTCTGGCAACGGCACGCAAGAGCCGGATGTCAGCAACATGGAGCCCATTGGCGGCGCCGAATTGACCCTTTGTCTGGTTGAAGGTTTGAGCTCATATCAGCTCACAAGTATTGGTGTCAGTAACACCAGTGACCCGGCGTGGTGGGATATGGTTGCGAAAATCGTGGAGGCGTCCAAGAGTTTAGGCGCCTATCAGTTCTTTAACACCGCTAACTTTGCCAACATTGGGCTCAATCCGTCAACATTTCCGCCTAACTTAGTTAGGAATATGTGTCAAAAAGGCACTACTGACGCCTCGGGGCAAGTGGTCTTCACCCCACTGCCGCAGGGCCTTTATTACATACGTGAATCTAATTCCCCGGCTGATGTTGATCCGGGTGCACCATTCTTTGTCACCGTGCCTATGACAAACCCAGAGGGCACTGGCTGGATGTATGATGTTTATGCTTATCCGAAAGGCACGTTGAATAACACTCACAAGTATGTGGATGATTCGGCAGCGGTTTCGGTGGGCGATACGGTGGATTACACCATCACCATGTCAATCCCGGCCACTGGCTCCAATGGGTTTAGGATGAGCGACCCGGTGCCTACCACGCTGCAAATTGACCCCACCTCTATCGCGGTTTCTATTGTGGATTCCGCCGATATTGACACGGTTGCGGCTGCGGCGCCGGTGTTAGCTGGCGGTGGCGTTGATTACACAGTAGTGATTGACGATTCTACCCCGCCCGGATATCGCACTGATATGCCTGCTATCGCGGCAGGTAGCAACAACACTTTGAATATTGAGTTCACTTCCGATGGTCTGGATAAACTAAGTGATGCCTATAATCTGGTAACCAACGCCACGGTTAAGGTCACTTTCTCCACAATCGTGCAAGCCAATATGATTAACAAGTGCGCAGGCGCGGTTGCCGCTTGTAACACTGTGGACTTAGTTACTAACCAAGCCTATTACTATCCTTCATTGCTGAGTTGGGGGCCAACGCCCAAGCCGTCCTTAACTGAAGAGGTTACCGTACACTTTGGTGGCGTGAACGTTCATAAAGTTGACCAAAACGGTGACGCCATTACCGGTGGTTTCTCTGGCGGTACTCCGTTAGCGTCTGCGGCACAATTCATGCTATTCAAAACTGAAGCCGATGCTAAGGCATATGGGACAGCAGCCGATCCGAGCGCTCTGGTAGATACTGCGATCACGGCTATAGCAGTAAAAGATGGTTTGCGAGTTTATGACGCCGATAATGACGTCCCGGCACAATGGCAAGCCACCAAGGTGTTCACCACCGATGCGGATGGTTCCGCTGCCATGCTCGGTTTGTCGGTAAAGACCGGCACTGACGCCACCTGCGGTTTTGTTGGCGACCTTGACAACAACCCAACCATGGTTTCGGGGCCAGCCTTAGGCGTAGCGATTGGGAACAGCACCCTGGCAATGTCTGGCAGTTTGTATTGGGGCCTTGAGATCAAAGCGCCAGAAGGCTACGATTTACAGCCCAAACCATTCCCAGTGTGCGTGGCCAGTTTCCTTGACGGCGATATCGTGGGCACATCTTATGATGATTTGCATGTAGTCAACGTGCTCGCCAACGCCGGTTTCACCATGCCATTGACTGGTTGGAACGGGGTGCAATCCACTATTGCGTCGCTCGGATTTGTATTCTTCATGTTTGCGCTAATTTATGCGATTAGGCAACGTCGAGAAATTGGCAAATCAGACCACTTGTAAGAAGTAGCGAAAACCGGGAGCGCGGCAGTGCCCAGGGCTCCCGGTTTTTGCGTACATTTACCTTTAGCTTGACAATGGATGGTCGCTGATGATTCGCCGTGCCCTTGCCTTTGCCCTGCTGATAGCTTGCGGATTAGGGTTTATCCTATATCCGCAAGCGACAGCCTGGTACAAGGAACGAGAAGTAAATAAAATAGCATTTAGCGCTGCCATGGCGGCAGCAGACATAAAACCAAACAATGAAATAATAAATAGCGCTGAAAAATATAACGCCCAACTCGCTGTAAAACCCGTTGGTTCCATAAACCCAGATACCTACGCAACCGACCAAAAATACCAGTCTCAACTGCAATTCGGCACGCAAGCCATGTCCGAGGTTTATATCCCCAAAATCGCCGCTCAAGTGCCGATTTATCATGGCACCGGGGCCTGGGAATTAGCGCACGGTGCGGGGCACCTTTACGGTTCCTCGCTGCCAGTTGGCGGGGCCTCAACCCACACAGTGGTTACCGCCCATGCGGGCGTGCCTGGCAATGAGTTGTTCACACGTTTAGCGGAACTCGAAATTGGGGACGAATTTACTATTCACACCTCCAATTTGCGCCTTACCTATCGAGTGAACAAAATCCAAACCGTATTACCTGATGAGGTTGAGCCTTTGGCAGTGGTTTCGGATCAGGATCTTGCCACATTAGTGACCTGCACTCCTATTAACATAAACACGCACCGGCTTTTAGTTACTGGCGAGCGTGTGGCTTTGCCTGTGCAGCGGATTCAACCGCCCATGTGGGGGATTCCGCGATTCTTGCTTATTTTTGTGGGCGGGACTTTGGGCGCGTTGTTGCTGGGCCTTTTGGTATTCCGAAAGCCGAAGCCCGCCCTGGTGGTTGAGCCTGTGGCGGTCGCTCCAATTCCGGCGGTTGAGCCTGTCGAAACCACCACCCGTGGGTTTGAGCCCGTGGCGGTCGCTCCGCAAATAACGGCGGTTGAGCCTGTCGAAACCCCGGCCCGCACTAGTCCCTCCTGGCACTCGGAAGAATCCGCAAGCGAATTCTCCGCTCGGTCTGCGTCGGTCACCGAAACCCCGTTGGTTGAGCCAATCCCGGCGGTTGAGCCTGTCGAAACCCCGGCCCGCACTAGTACCTCCTGGCCCTCGGAAGAATCCGCAAGCGAATTCTCCACTCGGTCTGCGTCGGTCACCGAAACCACCCCCGCCGAAACCACCACCCGCTGGGCTGCACTAATGCCGGCGGTTGAGCCTGTCGAAGCCCCGGCCCGCCCTGCTCCTTCCTGGGCCTCGGTAGAATCCGCAAGCGGACTCGCCGCTCGGTCTGCGTCGGTCACCGAAACCCCGTTGGTTGAGCCTGTGGCGGTCGCTCCGCTCCCTGCTCCCTCCTGGCCCTCGGTAGAATCCGCGAGCGGATTCTCCACTCGGTCTGCGTCGGTCACCGAAACCCCGTTGGTTGAGCCTGTCGAAACCACCCCAACCGGGCGCCACCTGCGCCGCACAACCGGGGACGGTGTCTAGTGCATCTATCCTGGCCTAAACTGCGAAACCGGCACGATAAACCGCTCACCATTATCGTGACGCTAGTGATTGCCGGTTTTCTGAGCAGTTTTGCTATTGTAGATATTCCGTTAGCGCTAACATCAAACCCTAATACCACTGGAAATATCCATATCACCAATTCGGGTTTGACGGGAGCGGCTAGCACAGGAACGTACGAATTGAGTTTAGTCACTGCTGCGCCTTTCGGGCAGGTGGATTTGCAAACCCAAAAAGGTTGGCGCCAGACTTTGTCGTGGGTGGCTAACTCGAACGCTTACGGTGTGGACGCCGCCACATTCACCACCCAATTAGTTTCGACCCGTGACACCGCCGCAGATGGCACCCTTACTTGGAATGATATACCGCAAGGGGTCTATTACGTTTTTGAAACCGCTGATTCCGACACCCGATCTTTACCATTTTTAGTAACCATTCCGGCTTTCGATCCCACCACGGACCTCTGGCATTGGAATGTCAACGCTAACCCGAAACCAGCCGGGGCGCCCACGGACGTGCAAATCACTTTGTCCAGTGCGCGCGGCGTTTATGATCCGCGAGGTTTCGCCTTAGTGCCGCTCACCATTGAAGTGCGCAATAACGGGCCAGAGCGCGCCTCTATGGTAAAGGCGGTTATCGAATTGCCAGATACATTTACAGAATACCAGCAAAGAACCACTGCGACTGATTGGCCGGGCAAGTCCGATGGTTCTGTAACGAGTTGGACGCGCCCAATTACTTTCGGCTCAATTCATCTTGATGTTGGTGATTTGGCAGCGGCAACCTCGGCGAAATTTCAAGTGATCGGGAAAATCGCGTGCCCACATAACGAGCAACTATTGTTCGTGGGCGATATTACGCACGTTTTGCAAAATGATTATATCGTACACAACAATCATTCGACTACGGATTCCTCGGTTTATGACCACTGCCATTCCGGTGGCGGACAACCGTCGCCGAGTTCGCCAGCGGTGCAGCCCAGTACAAAGCCGTCGCTTCCCGGTGTGCAGCCGCCGCAGCCTGGTTCGGGGCCTAGCGCGCAGCCCAGTCCACAGCCCGTAATCACCGAGCCGTCCGGCGGCGGGCAGGGGGCTGGCGTGATTCAACCAGGAGCGCCCGAGCCTGGAACACTTGAACCAGGGACGATTGTGCCAGTGCAACCGGGAACCGATCCGACTGGCGCAAATCCTAACGGTTTGGAGCAAACTAGCGACCCAGCGAATCCACCCGCGCGGCGCCGCGAAACCCTGCATGAAACCCACCGGGATCAAGAAGGCGAAGCGACAACAACCCCCGGCCAAAGCGCCGCCGATCCGACCTCCAATCTAGCCAACCCAGGGCACAGCGCTGCGAGCGATCCAACTAATCAAGCAAATCGAGGTGCCGACCCTAGCGACTTAATTAGCGTTCACAACCCCATTAACTCTGACGTTAACCCTGCCGATGCTGCCGCCGCAGAAGCTGCCAATCAGGCAAAAGCGAACCGGGGGCTGTTGACGCTCTCTGGCGTCGAACTCACCAGCCTAATCGGCTCGCTGCTGCTCGCTGGTGGCCTCATCTACGGGCTGTGGTGGCGCCGCAACGGTCGGGAACGCCGTCAGGGCGTTGAAGCTCGTAAGGGCGATATAGCTCGCAAGAGCCGCGAGGTGTCAAATGGTTAAGCGACGTCTCCGAAACTCGGTGCCACGCAGGTCGGTCACGTTCCTGCTGCTGCTCGGGCTGGGCATATTCCAGCCCAACGCCGCCCTGGCGTCAACCGCTCTGCCCGACCTCACCGAAACCACAACCTCAACCTCCGACCCTGCCGAAACCCCCACCCCGATGGTTGAGCCTGTCGAAACCTCGACCCCGGCGGTTGACGCGCGGTATTCCGCGCGCCCGCCTGTGGCGGTCGCTGCGCAAATAACGGCGGTTGAGCCTGTCGAAACCCCGACCCGCATTAGTCCCTCCTGGCCCTCGGTAGAATCCGCGAGCGGACTCTCCGCTCGGGCTGCGTCGGTCACCGAAACCCTCACCCCGGCGGTTGAGCCTGACGAAACCCCCGGCGACGACAACGACGACACAGCAGCAGGCAGCGAGTCCGAGGCCGGAACGGGCGACGAGGGCGACGACGACAACACTGAGGACACCGGCGACGGCGACGGCGACGGCAATGGCGACGGTGGAGAGGACACCGGCGACGGTGGCGACGATGGCGGCGATGGTGAGGACGGTGAAGATGGGGAAGACGGCGACGGAGAAGACGGTGAGGATGGCGAGGATGGTGAAGATGGCGAGGACACTGGTGGCGTTTTCACGCCTCCCGCACCTGCCCCTGGCCCCGTAACAGCAGGCCCGGACACTGAGGAAGGCCCGGACACTGAGGACGAGGACACTGAGGAAGGCGAGGACGAAATACAGTTCAGCTTAATGGCCGCAATCGCAAGCGCCCCCAGCAGCCCGGATTTCGACATCGTAGGCGAAATGAAAGGCAACCTCATAGCGAACAGCTCTAGCACGGCCGTGTGTGTCGCTTCGGGAACTCCTGGCGATTATTTCACCTCATCGGACGCATATCTATATACCACTGTTGCAACCGGAACTTATCAACTGCTGACTTTTGAGTTGCCTACTTCTTGGATTGCCAGCCAAGTAAGTGGTGGCGCTTATGGGCAGTGGTATCACGCTTTCAATCCTGCGGTTCGGATTAGGAATGGCGCCAACACGGTGGTGGCCACTTTCTTTGATGCTGCGGCTTTCAATAATGGGACTTTGTCGTATTTGCGCACCCAAATTGTTGTCGCAGCACCGGGGGTGACTGTTCCGGCACCGTATGCGAGTTTGCCCAGACTTGATGTTACTCCTGGTTCTGCGCAATACCTGCTATTTGGTTTTGGCCTTACTGCGGCTGGTAATATCGCGGGCAGTAAAATAGATCCGGGCACAATGATGGCCACATCTGATGTCTATAATTCTGGTTCTATCACAAATCCGATTACCAGAACCGCTAGCGTTGGGATTCCAGAAATCGCCCAGGTTTATCTGTATTGGAACGAGGCGCAAAACGTGTGCGCTAACGCTCCGGCCCCGCCACAAGACCCACCGCCCACCGGGCCAGCTCCGGTAATTCTGCCAAGCATCTCTAAAGCGTTCGAGCCGAACCTGATTCAGCCCGGCGGTGATACCACGCTAACTTTTGTGATGGCCAATAACCCTGCGGGCACTGCCACCGGAAATTGGAACTTTACCGATAACCTGCCCAATTTCTATCTTAACGGCGATATGAACGCGCCAATTATTTTGCGAGTAGCCGATAACCCGAATTTCACCGCTTCGCCGGGCTGTCATATCACCTCAAGTACCGTTACACCTGGCAGCACCGCAATCGAAGTTGCGGGAAATCTGGTAGCGCAACAACCCGAATGTCAAATATCGGTGCAAGTGACCGCTGACGCCAGTGTTGCTAATGCTTATTCCCAAGACCAGTCTTTAGGTTACTTTATTCCCGATTCTCCGACTTTCGCTTTCCCGATAGATTTAGTGAACACCGTGGATTCCGCCGATGGGGCCAATAGTGGGTTCACCGGAGTGGCAACTGACACTTTGCGGGTAGAAGTTCCGCACATGAAGATAGACATTTCTCCGGCCACCCTCACCGGGCTCACCGTAGATACGGTTACAGCAACCTGGACAATTACCGTACTAAACGCCACCAATATCGAATCGAACGGGCAATTCACCGGGGATGGGCTACTTATTGCGGAGGACGTCACAGTGACCTCAACCTTGGGGGCTGGGCTGACTAATTTGCAGTGGTCGGTGCCAGCCGGAACGTCGGCGGTCGTGGCAACCCAAGGCAACGGACAGCCCATAGGCACCTGGGCCCTACCTTACGTGCTTCCAGGCCAATTCGTGCAAGCCACGCTGAGCGCTACCGTGCAAGACATTACCGCCTTGCTCGCGGTGAACACTGATGGGGCGGTGACCACCCTCGGCCCCAACCTGATCCTCGAAAATCAGGTAGAAATGGCGGTTGGGAACCTCACTCCCCCCAATGTTGCCGTGCTGCCTAACGAAAAGTCTAACGACCCAACGCGAAACCAACTCGCCGAGGCGTGGGCCACTGCGAATGGCCTCCAGTTGCCCGCCGACACCTACCGGATCGCCTCCGTCGAGGCCGACTCGGATTGGTGGGACATCGCCACCACCACCATGCCCGGTGCCGCAGTGGAGCTGGAACTAGAC
>JAITCS010000224.1 GCA_031282935.1 Cellulomonadaceae bacterium | reverse complement strand
TGCGATAGTACGGGCTAAGGCGGAAGTTCGCGGGATGTCCCGCCGTGCCATCGCAGCCGACTTGGCGCGGCGAGGGATCTCAGGGGAGATTGCCGAAGAGTCACTTAGTCAGATAGACGAAGAGGCTCAGCACGCGGTGCTAGCACAGTTCGTGGGCAAAGTGCTGGCGCGTTCTGGTGGCCTGGATCGGAACACGCGGCTGCGCCGTGCAGTCGCGGCGGTGCAACGAAAGGGGTACGAACCAGAACAGGCTTACGCCGCAGTGCTCGCAGGCTTAGCGGTGGAGTGCTTTCCGGGCGAGGAAGTTCCCTAACATCTGCACCAACTGTACTAACGCAATTATCACTGCCACTACCACATAAGTTATCGCCCAGTTGAACTGACGGTAGCCGTGCACAATGGCCAGGTCACCCAATCCGCCCGCCCCGATCATTCCGACGATGGCGGTCATGTCAACAACTCCGACAGCCAGGAACGTGTAACCCAAAATAAGGGGTGCTAAAGCCTCTGGAACCAACACAGTTCTGACGATTCGCCACGGCGTTGCACCCATCGCACGGGCGGCTTCGACGACGCCGGGGTCAATGGTCACTAGGTTCTGTTCCACCAACCTAGCGGAGGCGAATGCGGCCACGATTGACATCGCAAATGTCGCCGCTTCAATCCCAATAATCCGCCCCACAACTAACCGAGTGATGGGCCCGAGCGCAACCACAAAGATGATGAAAGGAATAGGCCGAACTGTGTTAATCAAAACATTAAGAATCGTAAATATTGCGCGGTTTTGCAGCAGATTTCCGGGTCGGGTCAAATACAACACTAAACCCATGAGAAGGCCGAAAAAGCCGCCCACCACTAAAGCGATCCCCGCCATTCGGATAGTTTGGCCAGCGGCTGTCCAGAGCAGCGGCCCGAACCGCTGCCAATCTATGGCGTTGCTGAGGCTGGCACTATTGAGGCTGGCGCTGTACAGGCTGGCGCTGTTCAGGGTGTTCAACCTGGCGGTGATCATGCAATCCCCCTGGGAACTCTTAGGTGAGCCAAATTGTTGGCGGGCCGTACCCCAACCCGAGCGGAACTGGACCTTGCCCCGAGATCCTCCACTCCGGCGATCATGGCAATTTCGGCGACGGCAGCCTCAATGTCAGCGGCGTCTGGCGCGGTAAGTTCCAGGGTCAGGGAGCCGTATGGGCGGTCACCAACCTCGGTGATCCCGCCGTACACAACGGCGGCATCAACGGCGTGGCGGCCTAAAACTCGGAAAATCTCAGATGAGGAACTTGAGGCCACACCGTCGGCAACGGTTACTGTAATCAGTCTGCCAGGATGCCTATTGCGCAAGCGGGCCAGGGAATCCCCAGCGGGTTTGTCTTGGAGCGCAGTGCCAACAAACTTCCTGGTCATTGGGGCGTGCGGGTCAGCAAAGATACTGTAGGTGTTGCCGAGTTCGACAACCTTCCCATTTTCCATCACAGCAACGCGGTCGCAGGCAGTTCGCACCACTGACATGGCATGTGTGATCACCACGATGGTTATGCCAAGTTCGCTGTTCACCTTTTTGAGCAGCCGCAGCACATCTTGGGTGGTTTCTGGGTCGAGAGCGCTGGTGGCCTCATCCGCTAACAGAATATGCGGTGAGGTTGCGAGCGCTCTGGCAATGCCGACTCGCTGCCGTTGTCCGCCGGACAACTGCTTGGGGTAGGCGCCAGCCTTATCAGCAATCCCAACGTATTCCAGTAATTCAGTGACCCGCGTGGCACGCTCGACCCGTGATTTACCGGCCACTTCTAGGGGGTATGACACATTGCCAGCGACCGTGCGCGAATTCAATAAATTGAACTGCTGAAATACCATACCGATATCGGCCCTAATTGACCTCAGTTGACCTTCAGAGAGTCTGGAAACTTCAATGCCATCAACAATTACTTGCCCCGAAGTTGGGCGCTCCAGTCCGTTTATTAGGCGCACTAGAGTGGATTTGCCAGCTCCGGAGTATCCTATTACCCCAAAGATTTCGCCAGCGTTAATATCGAAAGTGACATCATCCAGGGCGCGCACCTCGCCGCGCTTACGGGAGCCTGGAAATATTTTTGACACATGGCGAAAGCTTATGATCGGCTCCGCCTGCAAGTTTTCAAGGATTGGCGAGGGCTCATTGAGGATGGGCGTGGGTGGCATTCCGTCTTGTGGCAGCCCGTCTTGTGGCAGCCCGTCTTTTGGCAGGCCACCTTGTGGTAGGGCGCCGCCCGAAGCTAGTGATTCATGCACCACTGATTCAGGTTACTACTGATTGCGCAGATTTGTTTCGATTTCGCCTAAGATTCGTTGCAGGTCTGCGGCCGAGTTATTTCGGATTGCGGCCGTGCCCGCTGAAACCTCGACGATGGAATCAATCACCTCTGGGGTGGTTTGGAGCAATTCGACCAACCGCGCATAGGTGGGATTTGAGGCGTCCTCGGCGCGGGCAACCCAAACGTTTATGAACGGCTCGGCCTCGGGGGAATCTGGGTCGTCCGCAAAGATGGCGTCCTCAAGGCTCAAGCCAACCTGGGCGATCATGGAGTTGTTGACCACCGAACCGTCAATATCGAACAAGGAGATTGCTGTTTGGGCGGCTTCCACCGGAATCACGGTCACGCGCGATTCGGCAGTAATGATGTCCGCTGGTGTGGATAGCGAGTTACCGCCATCGCGCAGGGCCAACAACCCGGCGGCCTGCAACACCATCAAAGCGCGCGCTTGGTTGGTGGGGTCGTTTGGGATTGCGATCTCGGCGCCTTCTGGGATATCTACCACTGTCGAGTGGCGCAACGAGTACAACCCCAATGGGAACACTGCTGTGGCGCCGATAGGAGTGAGATCGTTATTTGTGTTGACATTGAAATTCGCCAGGAATTGTAAGTGTTGGAACTGGTTAAGCTCCAAATCGCCATCCGCTAACGCCATATTCGGTAACTGGAAGTCAGAGAAGTTCACCCACTCGATGTAAATGCCTTCGGCACGGGCTGCGTCTTGAAGTAACCGGCGCTCGGGTTCCTCGGCGTTCACCACACCAATACGGATGGGGTCATCGGCAGTTCCGGCGGCGGGGGAGGCTCCACCGGCGCCGCCGCAGGCGCTTAATGTCAAGGCAGCAGTTACCGCTAAGGCGGAGGCTTTGGCGATCAAGGAAAGGCGAGAACGCATTTGTGGTTCCTTAGTCCCGATTTGGGATTGGGTAGAGCAGGAGGCCTGCGAGGGCATGGGTAAGAAAGATATGGAGGACATCACGACAAATGCACTTAATACCGTATTAATAATGCGCTCGGAAATGCTAAAACGTCAAATCTCAAAAACCAACCGAGACGCGAACTGAACCCCGTTTTGGCGCAGCGAGCGCGTTAAGGCACGTCAGAGCGGAGGTATTAGTTTATCCGATGAACTAATGTAGGCCCCCGTGCCACTTGTTGCAAAGGTTGGGCAAGGAGCTAGGATTGGGCTTGTGAACAACGTCGCCACAGCAGACCCGAATAACGCAACCGCTACCGCCGCAGAAACGCCCAGCACGCAGTCCGGTGCCGCCGACAGCACGGGCCGCATCAAGGTTGATCTGCTTACTCGCGAATATCCGCCGTATGTATATGGTGGCGCAGGCGTCCATGTGGACGAACTGGCGGCTGTGTTGCGTCCACTAGCCGATGTCCGAGTCCGCGCTTTTGATGGCCCGCGCGGTGCGGAGGCTGAAGCGGGTGGCGTGTACGGTTACGACGTTCCGGGCGGGCTCGAAGGCGCCAACCCAGCCGTGCAGACCCTCGGTGTTGACCTGGAAATGGCAAACGACTGCGCCGGTGCAGATTTAGTTCACTCCCACACTTGGTACGCGAACATGGCCGGCCACCTCGCTAAGCTGCTGTACGGGATGCCGCACATCATTTCGGCACACTCGCTGGAACCGTTGCGCCCCTGGAAAGCAGAACAGCTCGGCGGCGGCTACGCCGTTTCATCCTGGGCCGAAAAAACCGCATACGAAGCCGCTGACGGAATCATCGCGGTGTCCAATGGTATGCGAAACGACATCCTGCGCTCGTACCCGAAACTAGACCCCGCCAAGGTGTACGTCGTCCACAACGGCATCTCTCTCGAGGGCTGGAACCGCCCCGAACCGGGCACCCCGGAAGCTGCCGAGGCCGACGCGACCGTCCGGCGCCTCGGGATAGACCCAAACAAACCGGCTGTAGTCTTTGTCGGGCGCATAACCCGCCAAAAAGGTCTGCCGTACCTGCTCAAAGCCGTAGCCCAACTGCCGCCCGATGTGCAAATCATCCTGTGCGCAGGCGCCCCGGACACCCCAGAGATCATGCACGAGGTGCGCGATCTTGTGGACAACCTGCGCAAGGAGCGCGGCGCGGAAACTCCGGATGATACGGCCGGGGTCATCTGGATTGAAGAAATGCTGCCACGAAACGAACTCATTGCAGTGCTCTGCGCTGCCGACGTTTTCCTGTGCCCATCAGTGTACGAGCCTCTTGGCATCGTCAACCTGGAGGCGATGGCTTGCGGTTTGCCCGTTGTGGCCTCGGCAACCGGCGGCATCCCCGAGGTGGTTGAGAACGGCGTCACCGGCAAACTCGTGCCCATCGAGCAGGTTTCCGACGGCACCGGCACGCCCATCAATCCCGAGAAATTCGTCAACGATCTGGCTGCGGCCATCAAGTACATGCTCGCCGACCCAGACCGAGCCAAGGCGATGGGCGCCGCTGGGCGCAAGCGCGCCGAGGATCACTTCTCTTGGCAGGCCATTGCGGAGCGGACCATGAATGTCTATCGGCAGGTGCTCGCGAACGCTGCGGCTGCGAAGGAAAGTAAAGGGAGTTAGCCCGGCTAGTAGCCACAACATCGCCGCTAAGAAATACGCCACCAACTAGACATATTGGCGAAATGCGGTATTATCTGCCAGGAACATTAATGCACAAGCAGAATTGAGGATCACCATGTCCAAGCGTGGAAACAAGCGCCAAGCCCGTAAAGGTAAGAAGGCCAACCACGGCAAGCGTCCCAACGCTTAGTTTTCGGCGGCTTATTCCGGAGGAAGTACGCCGAGCCAGTCGTACCAACCCGAATGTAGCACGAGCCAGGCCATGAGTCCGTACCCGGTCTGGCCTGGCCACCGCTGCCCGCGCGAGGCGAAGTCCGCCACCCATTGCTCGTGCGTGACCAGTGGCGTGAAAGTGTCCACGTATGGCACCGAACGCCTCGCTACCACCTCAGAGTACGCGCGCGAGTAGTCGGCGATTTGCTGGGTGTAGTCCTTGGGCATGGGGGGCGGCCCAATCACGAAGGTCTTTATCCCTTTTTCGGAGGCTTGGTCCATTATCTTGACGAGGTTGAGCCGCGCCCGATGGTAGGAGACTCCGCTCGCCAGGTCGCCCCAACCTAAGCCTATGACCAGGCGGTTGTCGGTGTCGGGCGAAAACCGGCGGGCCGCTTCCCCCCACCACCGGTCCGCCAGTGCGCCTGTGGTTTCAGACGGGGCCGCCAGGGTGAAAGTGATGGCATCCTGGTCGAACGGGGTGCGGGTGAGCACGCGGTCAACCCAGCCGAGCGCGCGCGGGTCGCCTGCGCCCGCAACCAGTTCATCGCCGATTACGACGATACGCTTTTCGCCCTTGGGCACCCCGCCGGTAGCACCCCCGCCGGTGGCGCCGCCAGATACAACCCCGCCCGGTACAGTCGCGCCCGGCACAACCCCGCCCGCAGCGCCCCCGCCCAAGAGCGCCTCGGTCCTCGGCGCCGCAGCAAACTGGTCGGTCACAGTTGCGCTCCCGCAGCAATTTCAGCCCCCCGGTTCCGCGCCAGCGCAAACCAGGCCGGATCGGCGGGCAGCAGGGCAGCGCCCCAATGCACTACCGTGCCAGCGCCGGGGGAGAGGGTGATTAGCCCCGCGCCGGTGTTGAAGGCGTCCGCAGCGCAGGTCATCGGCTCAGCCGCTAAACCAAATCTTTCATAATTGGTAATATGATTCGCAGAGCAAACCTGCCAAGTGTCGAGCGGCGATTTCATCCAAACGGCGGGCGCGAAACCATCCGGGCAAGCCATGATTGTCCACGATTTCCCATCATTATCGAAAATGGGATCAATCCAAGCGTCGTCTAAATCCAATCCTTTGAGAGATTTCGGCTTAACTAAATCATAATCGCCATGAACCGGCTCAACGCCCGCCGGAAGTAATCTCTCATTTGCAATAATGTGTTGTTTCGCATCAACACGAACCGCACAATCATCCAAATTAGCGCCGCCGGTTGAAAGCCACGGGTGGAAACCAACCCCAAACGGAGCGGTCTGGGAACCCAAATTGACCACTGAGAAAGTGACAGATAAACCGTTATCGTCAAGTTCGTATGTGGTTTCGAGGCGAAGTTGATACGGCCAACCGCGTTGCGCTGGTAAATCGTAACGCAAGGTTACTGAATTAGCTGCCGAAGAAACTAATTCCCAACGCACCCAACACACCAAACCATGTAATGCGGTGAGCCGATCCAACTCATTTACGGGTAATTGGCCGTGATAACCCTCAAAGGTGTATGACCCATTCCCTAAACGATTAGGCCAAGGCGCTAAAACTGCGGCGTTATATACTGGTGCCGCCTCAGTTATCGCAAAAGGCACAAACACGTCACGGCCATTTACTTTGTATTCGCGAACCATAGCGCCAACCTCGCAAATAACAGCGTGTTGGTTGCCGTAGTTAAGGTGGTACTGCACGCCCGACGGTGGCGGAACCGGAGCGCTAGGCTGCTCGTTTGGCTGTGCGATGGCGTGGTCAATCGTGTGGGCAACCGGCTGGGAGTTAATCACGAAACCACCATAACCCACCGCGCGCAATTCCCGGCCACGCCACCAGAAACATATTATGATATGAGGCAGAGAATTGGCGGCAGATGTCTTGTCGTAGTAGTTTATTAGCAGAAGCGAAGCGGAATTCGTCACTGGAGGTCAGTGTGGAACATAAAACACTTGGGCGCACGCGGCGGCTGGTTTCGGTGATCGGGCTGGGCACATGGCAGTTGGGCAGCGACTGGGGTGACGTGTCCGAGGATGACGCGCTTGCCGTGTTGGCTGCGAGTGCCGAGGCGGGGGTCACCTTTTTTGACACCGCCGATGTCTATGGTGACGGTCGTTCGGAACAGATTATTGGACGATTTTTTGCCGAGAATCCGCAATACAAGGATAAAATAACTGTCGCCACAAAGATGGGGCGGCGGGTTCCGCAAACTGTTGACGCTTACAATTTGGCTAATTTCCGGGCTTGGGCGCGCCGCTCATTAACGAATCTTGGGGTGGATCGCCTCGATTTAGTGCAACTGCATTGCCCGCCTTCGCAGGTTTATCTCAGCGATGAAGTTTTTGATGCCCTCGACACCTTGGTGAGTGAGGGGTTAATTGCGAATTATGGCGTTAGTGTTGAGAAATGTGATGAGGCTTTAGCGGCGATTGCGCGCCCCAATCTTTCCACTGTGCAAATCATCCTAAACCCATTCCGATTGAAGCCCCTAGAACCAGTGTTACCGGCTGCCTCAGCAAATAATGTCGGCGTTATTGCGCGAGTGCCTTTGGCCTCTGGGTTATTGAGCGGCCGATATTCCGCTAACACCCAATTCGCGGAGAACGATCACCGCAACTATAACCGCCAGGGCGCCGCTTTCGACCAGGGCGAAACTTTCTCCGGGGTGGATTATGAGCAAGGGGTTGCGGCGGCTCGGCAGTTTTCGAGGTTAGTCAGCGACGGCTTTGGTGACAGTTTGACGTCGGCCCAAGCTTCGCTGGCCTGGATTTGGCAGCAGCCTGGTGTATCCACGGTGATCCCGGGGGCGCGCAATGTTGCGCAGGCTTACGCGAACGCGGCGGCCGGGTCGGCGCCCACGCTCGGCGCCGGGTTCAACTACGGGGTGCGCGAGATTTACTACCAAAACTTCCGCAAAGCCATTCACCCGAAGTGGTGATCGCTTGCCTGTGGCGACGGTTCGCGCCAGCAGGTGTTGATTTAAATGGCGGTTTGGCATCGCGCTCGGTTTTCTTGGTCTAGGGTTGTTCACGGTTCGGATTCCGGGCCGGATCGGGGCGTGGCGCAGCTTGGTAGCGCATCTGCTTTGGGAGCAGAGGGTCGCAGGTTCAAATCCTGTCGCCCCGACAAGTATTATCGCAGGTCAGACGGCATAAATCGGTGGTTTCCCACCGGGCGCATCAACAGAGGCCGTGCAACTATCGCGCAACTAAGCGCGACAGCGCACGGCCTGGGAGCCGCGAGGTCAGGCGGTTAGGTCACGTTTCCTGGCGCGTTATCGGCAGCGGCTAGAAGAGCTTGCACCACTAACAGCACCTTGATGGCGACGCTCAGAGGGTCGGTGGTGGCCTGCCAAGTGGTAATACCCACAAGCAGAGCTGTCACCACTAAGCGCAGCAGTTCGATTTGGAAGCGGGAGATGTTCATTACTTGCCCACCTTGGCGTGCTTGTCTTTGGCCGGGTAGTAGGTGAGGTGCCAATGCTCATTTACCGCGCGGCCCTCGGTATCATCCCACCCGTGGGGGCGGGCGGCTTTGAGGAAAGCGAGCCTGTCGGGGTCATTGAAGCTGGAGAAAACTACATGCGGGCGCGCCCTGGTGGCAGCGGTTCTCTTGGTGGCAACATCTACCGCTAAGCCTTGGCCGTGGTTCGAGGTGCCTGGCACCGCTGCTGCGGCTGTACCGTTGCGGCGTGTCCACTTGCGGCCTTGCCAGGTTCTCACGTCATTTGTGTAGCCAGGCTTCCCGGCGTGGTTGCCGAGTTCGTACCGCTGCCGAAATATTCTCTCTTGCACTGCGTAGGGGCGTTCGCTGTCGGTGAGTTCGGGAATTAGTCCGGCAGCTTTCTTGGCACGCTCCCACGCGTTAGCCGCGTCTGCGCGCAGCCGGTGTCCGGCATGTCCGGGGAGGGTAACACTTTGAGTAGTCATCAGGGTTTTACCTTTCGATTAGTTTGGTGATTAGGTAGGCGCAAATAATGGTGGCCGCATAAACGGTGGCAATAACGATGAAATTGGTTAGCATTACTTTTCCATTCGGGTATGACAAAGGCCGCCACATCTTGTGACTGCCTTGTTTGCAAGAAGTTATCTAAAATAACTCTCGTTAAACTAATAGAATCTAGGGGTATCTATGGGTGTCTAAATTATTTGTTAGACAATTGGGCGCCTAGAATATGCGGTTGCCACCATGCCAGAGGCCGGTGATTTCTACCCCTCCTACCCAGATTCGTTTGGGGCGGTTCCCTCCCACGATTAGCGTTTGCGGGGTGTGCTTAGCCGAGATGGCGCTATCGGTGGAACCCGCTGACCGCTTCACGGGTGGGTTTGGTGCCTTAACTAATAGAATCTAAGGGTATCTATGGGTGTCTAAATTATTTGTTAGACAATTGGGCGCCTAGAATATGCGGTTGCCACCATGCCAGAGGCCGGTGATTTCTACACCGCCTACCCAGATTCGTTTGGGGCGGTTCCCGCCGACGATTAGCGTTTGCGGGGTGTGTTTCGCCGAGATCGCGCTATCGGTAGAACCGGCGCTATTGGTGGCCCTGATCCAGTAGTAGTAGTCCGCGCCCTGGTCGGCAGCGGTGTCTGTCCAAGGTGTTGTGACCGACGTGGCATAAGCCGTGCCGGGTTTCGTTGTCGTGGTTGAGCGGAGGATGGAGTAGGTGACTGTGCCGCCGTTAGCTGCGGCGCCAGTCCAAGAAACCACCGCTTCACGGGTCGGCTTCGCGCCTTTGGCAACGGCGGGTGTACCGGGGGTGCCGGGGGCTGTCACCGCTGATTGCGTGGTCGCTGATTTGGCGGCTGACCACGCCCCTGCGCCGCCGTTGTTCACTGCCCGCAACCACACATAGTAAGTAGTCGAAGACGATAGCGACGATATGGTGGCCGACGTGCCGGTCAAACCCGTCGCAGTAGGGGTGGTGCTCGATGTCGGGGCGGTGGAACTGGTTGAGCGGTAGTATTCGTAAGTTTCCGCACCAGAAACCGCACCCCATGTCACGTCTAGCGACGTGGTGGTAGCAAAGCCAAGCAAGCTGATTGCGGCTTGGCCTGGCGCGTTCTTCAACGTGGTAACAGCGGTGGTTGGCCCATAGACGTAACCACTGCCGGATAAGTCGGGGCTGCCCGCGACGGCCACATAGTAGGTGGTGTTCGCGGTCAAACCTGTTATCGTCGCCGACGCGGTAGAACCGGAAACAGTCATGTTAGCGGTTTTCACCGCCGCACCACTGGTATTGTCCGGGTACACGGCAACCGAGTAGGTATTATTGCCAGCCGAAGCAGCGGTGGTAACAGTAATCGAGGTTTGCGTTACCGCGCTAACGCTTGGTGCGGGTAGTGCGATAAACTCGAAAGAATCAACCGAGCTACCCGAGATGTTATTTACGCCGTCACCCCAGGTGTTACTTATCCCATTGTATTCTTTGAATAGTAGAAAGTATTTTGTGTAACTGGTTAGTGCTTGGGTTGGTTTCCACGGGTTAGGAGGGAAACCTAAAGGCGTGGCCTCACGGTTAGTGGGGATAACGTTCGTTCCGCTAAGCCCAACCCCACCGATTTGTTCTTCTGAGGTTAGGTGGCCGTTGGCATCAACCTTGGCGAAGAACATGCCCATTTGGGTTGTGGAAGCGGAACCAATGTGCCCGTTCGGCCAAACCACGGATTGTAACTGAATTCCACCATCGCTGCGCTTGCGGGTCAAAGCAGCAGTGAACTTACTATTCTTACTGGTAACAGTTTGCGTGTACGTCGCCATTTGATCCCGCTCCTTTATGTCGTGTAGTAGAGATTCGTAGGGTTAGCGGTCGAAGCTGTGACTGCGGCGGCGGCGTCAGCGGACTGCACCAAGTTCGCCTTACCATTCCAAGAGGTTTTGTCGGCGTCGGTCACGAAACGGTTGCTCGCGTCT
>JAITCS010000179.1 GCA_031282935.1 Cellulomonadaceae bacterium | reverse complement strand
TGAGCGCGACCATTGAGATGAGTGCCGGCACCGTGATACCTAATTCCGGCCCGACGGTGGCGGCCATTATCAGTTGCGGCAATAGTAACGAAAGCGCGGCAACAAGACACGGAATTATCATGCCGCGTAAAGCGCGAAAACCGCCGCCGATGATAAACACCACAATAAACGGGATCAAGAAAACTATCGGCGCCATTTGCAAAGATGACGCGAAAGTTATCCGCAATAAATCCAGCCGCGTAATCTGAGCTAACGTAATTGTGGGAATACCGACGGCGCCAAAGGCAGTGGGCATGGCGTTGGCCACCATCGCAGCCACCGCAGCCGTCAGTGCGGGCACCCCGAGGGCCACCATCATCGCGGCCGGGATGGCCACTGCGGTGCCGAACCCAGCCATCCCTTCCATAAACCCGCCAAAACCCCAAATAATTATTAGCGCTAAAATGCGTTTATCGTTTGAAACCCCGGCTAACATATTTTTGATGGATTCCATGCCCCCGGTGCGCACCGACAAATCATAGACCAACATGGCGCTCAGAATTATCAGGAATATGGGCCACACCGCTGAAATAGCGCCCTCTAAAATCGAGGTCGCCGCCTGGCCAACTGGCAAATGCCAAATGCTCAACGCTAACACTAACGCCAAAACCAGGGCGCTCAGAATTGCCCAGTGCGCTTTCCACTTCAATTTCACCAGCGCAAATACCAGCCAAATCAAAGGCAGCAAACTGATAAAGTGCTGAGCAGTCACGCAAGGCTCCCGATTATCGTAGCGGTTCTCAGCCTCAGTCTAGTGCGTTAACGCCCCTAGCGTGCGTTACACCCCCAGCAGCGTTTCAGAATCGGGCACGGCCCGGCGCAGGGTGCGAACCACGCCGTAAGTGACCGGGAGCAGCACCGCCTCGCCCACCATTTTCATCAGGAAAGCCAGCCCCACTAACGCGACTAATTGCACGTTAGAAATAGTCCCAGCGAATGCGATAACTGTGAAAATGATGGAATCAATGGCATTTCCTACTAGGGACGAACCGAGCGCCCGCCACCACAGGAACCTGCCCCCGAATCTGGTGTCTTTTAGGCGTTGAAATATCGAGGCGTTGAGTAATTGCCCAACTAAAAACGCGATCAAACTGGCAATTACCAGCCGGGGCATGAACCCTAGAATCGCTTGGAAAGCGCCTTGATGTTCCCAGCCTTCACCGGGCGGCAAAAGGCCCACAATCAAAAAGGTGAGGGCTGCCAACAAATTCATTGCAACTGTTAGGATGATAATACGACGAGCGCGGGCGTAGCCGTAAAACTCCACAATTACATCGCCCAGCACGTAACCGACGGGGAATATTATCGCTCCCCCGTCCATCACAAACCCGGTGCCAAAAAAGTCGAACATTTTGGTGCTCGCCAAATTGCTAATCAGTAATATGGCTACCGAGAGCCCCACTAACCAGGTGTAAAGGGTCAGTGGGGCTATCGCAGCCCTGCTCCGAACCAATTAAGTGTATTAGTGGAAAAGCGAGATGGCTTTGAGCACAGTCTGCCAGAGCCCATAGGCCATGCCGCCGCCCACCAGTACCCACAGCAGCACCGGCACCCAAGTAGGCAGCCCGTAACCGGAGGCCCGGCCAACCGAACCAGAATTACCAGCAGCGTCAGGCGCGATGAAGCCGCCGTGCCCATCTGGAATCCCGCCAACGATGGGTGCCGCGTCAGGCTCGTGCCAGCGCGCAGCCACCGGGCGAATCAGCAAGTTAGCCACGAAGCCAAGTACCAGCAGCACGGCCATCACGCGCAAAGACGTAGAGTACAACCCCACGCCCTCAATCCCGGCTGCTTCGCGGCGATCCACCAAGGCGTTGGTGATCAACGGCCCCGCAATACCGGCCGCAGACCAGGCGGTCAAAACCCGCCCGTGAATCGCGGACACTTGGTAGCCGCCAAACAGGTCACGGATGTAGGCCGGGAGGGTGGCGAAACCGCCCCCGTAGAAGGAAAGGATGAGAACCGAAATCAGCACGAACACCCACACTGCGGAGGCGCCCACAAACGACATCAGCGCGAAAGCCACCGCGCCGACACCTAAGTAAAGGACGTACACGGTTTTGCGCCCCACCTTATCGGACAAGGAGGACCAACCGAAACGCCCGGCCATGTTGAACAGCGAGTTCAGGCCTACGTAACCTGCGGCAACCGCCACCATCGCGGGGAAGAAATTGCCGATCATCAAAGTAGCGTTTTCGACAATAGAGATACCGGCGGTGATATTTACGAACATGATCACCCACAGCAGCCAGAATTGCGGGGTGCGAATGGCGTTCTTTGCGGAAACATTCGCTGTCGAAATCATTGCCGAACTCGGCGCGTCGGAGGGCTGCCAACCGGTTGGCTTCCAGCCCTTGGCGGGGATTCGGATACAAATCAGACCGAGCACCATTACTAGGGCGTAGATGCCGCCCAGCACCAAGAAGGTGGGCACAACCGCGTTCGCGATGGTGGAGGGCGCAACCTCGCTCAGGTGGTCAGCAGCGGGCAGCGCGGAGCCGAACCTGTGTAGTAGCCAAGTGGTGAGCGGGGCTGCCACTGCCGCGCCACCGCCGAAGCCCATGATGGCAAGCCCGGTTGCCATACCCGGGCGGTCAGGGAACCACTTAATCAGCGTCGACACCGGAGAAACGTAGCCAATGCCAAGGCCCATGCCGCCTATAACGCCATACCCCAAGTATAGCAGCCAGAGGTGGCCAGTGAAAATACCGAGTGAGCCAACCAAAAAGCCGGTAACCCAGAACACTGTGGAGAGCGCCATCGCCTTGCGCGGCCCAACCCGCTCGACCCAGGTGCCAGCGAAGGCGGCCGAGAGCCCCAACATCAAGATGGCGATTGAGAAAATCCAACCGATAGCGGTGTGGCTCACGCCGAAGCGGGCCTCAAGGAACGGCTTGAATACGGAGAACGCATAGACCTGACCGATGGAAAGATGGATCGCGAGCGCGGCGGGCGGAATCAGCCAACGGCTGTAGCTCAGCGGTGCGATGGTGCGGGCGCGGTCAAGGAAACGGGGCGCACCAGGCACTTCTACAAGATTGGAGGCACCCGGTTCGACAACGGTCACCAACGGCGCCTCAGTGGATATAGCAGTCACACCTTGATTATCATCCTCGCTCTCTCGCCAGCCAAGTGACGCGGCGGTTCTGGCGCAGCTTGGTCATGCAAGAGTGCGGACTTTTGGGCTGCAAAAGAGGTGCAGCGCCGCCGCTTTCCGGCGCTTGTCGTTGCATTTTGGCCATGTCCGCCGAAATCGTTTTCAATCGGCGTGGCGAAATCGTTTTTTAGAGCGGTGACATGCGCCACAAAACTCTGATCGGGCGGTGCCCCGCCACCCACTCCCAAGGGCGCCGGTTTTGCCCGAAACCCCAATGACTTCGCGGGTTTTCGGGCATCGAATCCCATCCATGCTATTTGTCCGATATGCCGATTTTGCCCTGTGACCCAAGTCTATGAACGAGGTCACGGCCTTTGAGCGCGCGCCGCGCCGCCGCCGCCCGGTACATTCATCTTGTCAGCAAAAACTAAAACAGCAAAACAGAAGAGGTGTTCAAATGTTGATACTGTTCTCGCTCTTAGGCTTCATCGCCGTGCTCGGACTGTTCGCCGCAGCGAACTTCGAAGAGCGCAAGCTCCTGCCGGTCCAGCAGCACATCGAGCAACACCCCACTGACCTCGACAACGGCACCGCCACTAATTTCGAGCACTAAATACCAAAGACACCGAAGTCCAATATCAAAATATTTTAGGAGCAACAGAAATGCAAAATCTAGCCTGGAGAATGCGACTGCTTTCATTGGCGTGGCGGTTACAATTCCAGATCTTTACTTGGCACCTAGCGCCACACCGAAAGTATTAGGTGAGACTGATGATTATTCATTCTCCACCCGCTACTTTCGGGTAAGGGATTAGGTTCCCTCGAATAGCACAACGAGGTGCTATTCAAACCGTTTCTTCATTCAAGGTTCCTTTCAGTCAAAAGGCCCGGGATGCTATTTCAGCGTTCCGGGCTTTTTGGCGTCTATTTAGCGAACAACTCTTTGCGCTTCCACAACTGGCAACGCTCATCACGGCGTTTTTAGGCCCCTGCCAACCCGGCTCCGCCAGGCCAAAGGGCGCGGTGCAACCGCGCAGTCTTGGGGTCCTCACGAAATTGTGATCAATTTCGTGGGGTGAGGGTGTAACCGCGCAATCTTGGAACACACCGCCGAAAGCTCTCCACTTTGACCTACCCTCTGGAAATATGGTGGTAGCAATCGTGAGTTGCGCAGATTAGGAGCGGAGAGTGAGCACCCTTGGCATATTCGCGTGCAGTGCGCTTGTCTGTGGGCTGCTTCTTGGCGAACCCGTGCTTTCCCAGCCGGGTTTATCCGCAAGTAATTCGGTTGCAGCTTCTCCCCTCATCGTTACGCTAACCGGCAAACCTTTGCCCGGGGAGAAGCTAAATGCAAAAGTTTCACTGCAGGCAAACCCCTACACCTATTCATACCTCTGGCTGCGCGATGGCAGTGTTATCACTGGGGCTGTGTATTCAACTTACTTTGTTAAACCCACCGATGTCGGACATGAATTACGAGTTAAGGTGATGAGCGAACCCATCGAGTTTGCAAAACCTTACAAATCCAACCCGAAACTTGTCAGACCGCCCGAACTAAAGCCCGGTACATACTACGCAGAAATTGAGGGGAACCATCGGGGACGCGCTAGTGTTAGGCTCCGCGATGCTTCGACATTGGTAGATTTCTTTGAGGGGTTGGACTGCCCACGATTTAGCGTCGAGATGGAGGCCGGTTTAGCAGTTCGTCAGTACCAGTCAAATCTACTATGCCTCGGCGACCAAGAATTCGCGCTTCAACTTAGGCACTCATTTGCAAATGAGAACCTGAAAATCACAAATTACAGAAAGTTCACCATAGGAAATATTGTTTATAACTGGACTTCTGCTTTGGATTGAGCGCTATAAAAATGCGATTGAGTGGGCGGAAAACGGGGTGAGGCCCGCTGCGTGTTGCGCAACGGGCCTCATTTACCGATTTTCTATCTGAACTCGGAGAAGTCGAGGTCGTCGAGCGGGATTGC
>JAITCS010000167.1 GCA_031282935.1 Cellulomonadaceae bacterium | reverse complement strand
CGATTTGGCGGGGGGTGGCTTGCTTTTCCCAGATTTGAAAGACGGACTTTACGATGAGTTGTTGCCCGGTGGGGGTCTCGAATTGGTCACAGTTGAAAGAGTTTTGCAAGTGAAAGTTTCTGGGAACTCGGTTCTGAAACGTGTATTTGTTGAAGCTTTGTGGCAAAATGAAAGCTACCACCTCACTAAAGCTGCAAGCGTGCGCGATAAACTTTGCGGCTAAGGCGGCCCGCTGCCCGTAAGGAGGGTTTCCGATGGTGAGGATTGTGTGAAATTCTTCCCTCGGTTGCCAAGCTAAAAAATCCTGCTTGACAATATCAGCGTGCAGCGGAGCGATATCCAAACCAATTCGGTTGCTAATCGGTAAAAATTGCAAAAAAGCCCCTGCCCCGGCGCTTGGTTCTACAATTAAATCGAACTGCTCAAAAGGAAATAACCTCTCGACCGCCGCAACGCATTTCTGTGCTGTGGCAACGGAGGTAAAGAACTGTTCGCTGGCGACAGTTCTCTTCACAAACCGAAATTTACCCGGCCTATCTTGGGTTTTGTGGCAACACGCGCCAGGGCGGCTACGAGTTGGCCATTCTGCCCGCAAGAAACTCTGTGTACGCAGGCAAATCGAGTTGCCCAGAGCCGGAAACCCCAATCACAATCACGGGTGCCTCCCCGTTCTCGTTGGCGATTCGCACCTGCCGCAACGCCCCAGCAATCGCGTGATTGGACTCCGAGGCTGGCACTATCCCCTCGGCCCGGGCAAATAGCACCCCGGCCTCGAACGCCTCTAGTTGCCCGATAGAAATGGCATCCATTAAGCCTTCGTGCTTTGTGAAAGAAACCAGTGGCGACATGCCGTGATACCGCAGACCCCCGGCATGAACTGGGTCGGGCACAAAATCGTTGCCTAAAGTGTACATCTTTAGTAGCGGGGTCGAACCGGAAGTGTCCCCGAAATCATATTCGTAACGCCCCTGCGTCATAGAGGGCGCGGCTTTCGGTTCGCAGGCAATGATTTTGGTGTGCTGGCGCCCCGCCAAGTTTTCCCTAATAACGGGGAAAGCGATACCGGCTAAGTTGGAGCCGCCCCCGGCACAACCGAAAACATAGTCTATTACCGGCTCCTCAAACATTTCCATTTGCTTGAGCATTTCAAGGCCTATAATGGTTTGGTGCAATACCACATGGTTGAGCACTGAGCCTAAAGAATAGGACGCATTAGGGTCGCTAGCGGCAGCTTCAATAGCTTCCGCAATAGCCATTCCTAAAGAGCCAGAAGTGCCTGGGAATCTTTCTTGCAGCGCGCGCCCGGCCGCCGTGAGACTAGAAGGGGATGGGTGACAAGTGGCTCCAAAAGCCTCCATTAAAGCGTGACGATATGGCTTTCCTTCATAAGAGGATTTCACCTGCCAAATCTCACATTCCTGGCCGTACATTTGGGTGGCGAACGCTAACGCCGACCCCCACTGCCCGGCCCCGGTTTCTGTTGTCAAACGCATTCGCCCAGCGAGTTTGTTGTAATACGCTTGCGGAACCGCCTAATTTGTTTTGTGCGACCCTACCGGGGAAGCGCCTTCGTATTTAAAGTAAATGCGCGCTTTTGTGCCTAAAGCCTGCTCCAATCGGCGTGCCCGCTGCAAAGGCGAAGGCCGCCACAGCCGATAAACCTCGCGCACGGCATCCGGAATCTTTATCCAGCGCTCCGTGGACAATTCTTGCTCGATGAGCCCGGCCGGGAATAACGCCGCCAAATCCTCCGCCTGAATCGGTTCCCGAGTGCCCGGGTGCAAGTGCGGGGGCGGAGGCGTGGGCAAATCCGCGACGATGTTGTACCAGTGCGTGGGAATCTCGGATTCGGGCAGCAGAGCTTTGGTCATTTCGCGCGGATTTAGGGCACCAGTCACAGGGGAATCCTACCGCTCCGGCGCGGCTTTAGAGTCCATTCATCGCGCCTTGCTCCCCCGTTAAGCACATTATGCCTGCGTGGCACTTGGGTATGCTCGCGTGGCGGTTGGGTCGGCCCGCGTGGCGGTCGGGTGTACCCACGTGGCGGTCGGGTGTACCCGCATGGTGGTTAGGTGTGCAGTGCTTACGCGCTACGACATCGGGCCGATTTTAGGTTTACGGCAAGTCGGTGGGGGTATTGCGGAAAAATAATGACAAGATGGAAAGATGAATACTGCGGCGACGGCGGCGCCAACCGCCGCTCAGGTGGCGGCTGCTTCTTGGGTGGAACGCACCGGAACCAAGACGTTTGTGGGGCATAACGCGCGGGGTGCCTCGGTTTCCATTGGCCCGGCGGCCAACGGCGCGGTTTTTACGCCCGGCGAATTGTTGCAGTTGGCACTGGCGGCGTGCGCGGGCATGAGTTCTGATCAACGATTGGCGATTGCTCTAGGGCCGGAGTTTAAGGCGACGATTAAAGCTATTCCGACCAAGAGTGAAACCGCTGAGAGATATGACGCTTTCCATGAAGTGATGGAAATAGACCTATCTGGTTTGGACGAAGAAAAGAAAGCGCGCACCCTGAAATTCGCGCAACAGTCCATTGACAACAACTGCACAATCGGGAACACCGTGGCGGCTGGGGCCGCAATTTCGGCCGTGGAGTTTGCCCCGCCTGCTTGAGTAGCTAGGTTATATGCCGAGGAATTGGCGTACTGCGAGGACGCGGCGGTTTTCGGTGCCGGTTTGGGGCAGGTCAAGCTTTTGGAATATGGCCGCGACATTCTTTTCCACCGCCCCCGCAGACAAGTACAACTGCGCCGCGATGGCCGCGTTTGAGCGCCCCTCGGCCATGAGTTCCAGCACCTCGCGTTCGCGCGGAGTGAGCCGCAGCAACGGGCTGCCGGGCTTTGAGGTGCGCACCAGTTGGGAAACCACCTCTGGATCGAGCACGGTTTCCCCGGCGGCGAGCCGTTGCAGGGCGGCACTGAACTCCCCCACATCGGCCACCCGATCCTTGAGCAAGTACCCCACCCCCGCCGGGGAGCCCGCCAGCAGCTTCGAAGCGTAAGCGGCCTCCACGTACTGCGAGAACAGCAAAACCGGCAGGCCGGGGTAGGTTTCCCGAACCTCAAGGGCGGCACGCAGGCCTTCGTCGGTAAAGGTGGGCGGCATTCTGATGTCAATCACCACTACGTCTGGCATGGCGTCGGGTTCCGATTGCGAGATTTCGCGGAGCTGACTGAGCAGGGCCGTGCCGTCGGCCACCCCCTGCGCCAGCCAGCCCCGCCGCGTCAGCAGACCGAGCAGACCCTCGCGCAAAATCGCTGAATCGTCCGCAACCAAAACCCTTAGCTTGCCGTCCACACCTTAACCTAACTACACCGGACGCCATTGCGTAACCCGCTGGCCCGGTTCGGGTACAATTCGTGGTTTCGACGGGTGGTTTCGACGGGCTCAACCAACGGACACCTGATGTGGTGAGGCGTGATGACTGCGCGGTTGGCATTGGATGTCCGGCTGGCAGGGGCCTAAATACGGTTGTGAAAGTTGGTTAATTTCGTTGGGTGGTTTCGACAGGCTCAACCAACGGACAGGTGGTTTCGACAGGCTCAACCACCTTTATTCACTGGTTTAGGGTTAGTATGATGTTGGTTGGGCCGCCGGTGGGGCTGTCCACGAGCATGGTGCCGTCCAGTGCCGCAACGCGGTCGGCCAGGGCGGCCAGGCCGGTGTGCGAATCCGCACCCAAGCGCTCCCCCCCGGGCACGACGCGAGCGCCACCCACCCCGTCGTCGGCAACCTCAATGAGCAGCGTCCGCTCGGCGGCGCGGCGCAAGGTTACCGTGACGTGACTAGCTCCGCCGTGTTTGGTAGCGTTGTTCACCAGCTCGGTCACGGCGTAATACGCGGCCGCGCGCACGGTGGGGTTGAAGCCGTCCACATCCCCGAACACCTCAACGGCGACCGGGAGCGCCGAACGGGCAGCCAAGGTCTGCACTGCCGTAGTGAGCCCGGCGTCCAAAGCGGCTGGCCTGATGCCCCGGGCGATG
>JAITCS010000126.1 GCA_031282935.1 Cellulomonadaceae bacterium | reverse complement strand
ATTGCCTTGGGCGATGGCATAACCAATTCTGACCAACTAGAGCATGTGCTGCGCCGCACCGTGGCCGCCTGGGGGTCAAAGCGCCTGCGCCGTAAGCCCATGACCGTGCCCGTGGTCATAACCGTCTAGCTGTCGGCGCCTGTCGCGGGGACTGTTGTGGGATCTGTCGCGGGGTTTGCGGTCGTCCGGGGTTGTAAGCCTGCCGCGCCCAGGCTGAAACACGATTGGGAGGCGATTGCATTTCTTCGCGCGCGGCAACAGAGTTTCAGCGGTGTAATTCACTACGTTATACTCATGGCAAGGCGGGCGCAGGGGACTTCGGAGGCAACCGAGGCGGAGCAATGGCAGGGCGAAACCTTGCGCAGCGTTCCAAAGTCACGGGCAAAATCTACCAAAACCAGCGTTCCCAGTGCGGCCACCCCTGCCACTAACTACATTCCAGCGCGCATGGCCACCGAGTTCGAGCCAGTGTACGCCGAAACAGAGGAAGAGGATTACCCGCCAAGGCAGGCTTGGCCGCTGCGGGCGTTACGTGCCATCTGGCTTGGGATTGCTGGAGGCGTTGGGGGTTTGGTGCGCAAGGTGCATCGCAGCGCAGCCGATCTTGACCCGGAACACCGCCGCGATGGTTTGGCGTTATTGTTGATCGCGTTTGCGGTGATAATCGCGGCCCACCAATGGTTCGGGATTAGTGGCACAGTGGGGCGCGGTATTCTATTCGCTATCGGCGGGCTTTTTGGTTTAGTCGGATATGTAGTGCCGTTTATCTTGGCGATAATTGCGGTGCGGATAATCGCTCACCCGGACAAGCCCGGCGAGAACTCCAGAATCTCACTCGGGTACACTTTATTGGCGATTGTGGTTTGTGCGCTTATTGCCGTCTATAAGCAACTGCCCACGGTTTGGGATGGGGCGGTGAGTCTGCAACAAGCGGGTGGAATTCTGGGCTTTGCTTTCGCAAACCCGCTGGCGGCTGGATTAAGCGCTCCGGTGGCAGTGATCATATTCAGTTTATTGGGGCTATTTTCACTCATGGTTATTACCGCCACACCTATTAAGCGTATCCCTGAGCGGTTCAGCCAGATCATTTTGTACTTGTTCGCCGATGACAAGAGTTACGAATCGGTGCGCGCGCAACGTATTACCGCGAAACAAGTGTTACACGCCCAAAAAGTGGGCGGCATTAATAATTCTGCCCCTATTTATGATGAAGCGCCCACTTTGCGGCGATTCCCGTTGCGTGCGCCTGCCCCAGCGGACGTGGACGACCAACCGCTTTCGCAGGTGTCCTCGCCGGTAGTTGGTATTTCGGCTTCCGACGCCGCCGCCCTTGACTACGGGGCGAACAGCCAAAACGCGGCACAAAGGGTGCGAAAACTCCGCGAGCGTATCCCACGGGCTGTGGTGACCGAACTTCTGAATACCGCCCCGCCTGCGGATTTGTCCGGCCCGCTGCTCACCCAACATGCGGACGCGGCCTTTGCGGAGCCGTCACCGGAATCTGCGGGGGTTGAGGCTCCGCTCTGGTCGCGGCAGGCGGCCGGTACCAGTGCGCACAGCACGCCCAGCGTGGTCGAAAGCGAGCCAAGCCGTGCTGAGCCTGACGATGTTACCCTGGATTTGACGGCAGTTGGCTCTGGCAGCTTGTCTAGCCCCGAAAGCCTGTCCAGCCTTGAAAGCTCCGCTGACGCGCTCGACCGCGCAGACCCGGACGAATTACCCGCCGCCGCCAATGAAGTTTTTTGCGGCGACCAGTTGTACGAGTTACCGAATGTGAACCTGCTCGTGCCCGGCCCGCCCCACAAATCTCGTTCCGCCGCAAATGAGCGGGTAGTTACCACCTTAACTGGGGTGTTTGAGCAGTTCAGCATTGACGCCCAAGTCACAGGTTTCACCCGGGGCCCGGCAGTGACCCGCTACGAAGTCGAAATGGGTCAAAAAGTAAAAGTCAATTCGATATTGAGCCTCGAAAAGAATATCGCATACTCGATGGGGTCGGCCGATATTCGGATTTTGGCACCAATTCCGGGCAAATCCGCGATTGGCATCGAAATCCCGAACGCGGATCGAGAAATTGTATCCCTCGGTGATGTTTTACGGTCACCCTCCGCTAACAAGAGTGAACACCCGCTGGTAATTGGGCTCGGCAAAGATGTCGAGGGCGGCTTTGTGGTCGCTAATCTGGCTAAAATGCCGCACCTTTTGGTTGCGGGCGCCACTGGGGCAGGTAAATCCAGTTTCATTAATTCGATGATTGTTTCCATACTGATGCGTTCCACCCCGGATCAGGTGCGCATGGTGTTGGTTGACCCGAAGCGGGTGGAGTTAACCAATTACGAGGGCATTCCGCACTTAATCACTCCGATTATTACTGACCCCCGAAAAGCCGCAGACGCCCTGGATTGGGTGGTAAAAGAGATGGATATGCGGTATGACGATTTGGCGGCATTCGGGTATAAACACATTGACGACTTCAACGCGGCCGTTCGTGCTGGTAGCGTTGTGGTTCCGCCCGGCTCGCAGCGCAAGGTTGCGCCTTATCCGTACCTTTTGGTTATCGTTGATGAGTTAGCCGACCTGATGATGGTGGCCTCCAAAGACGTTGAATCCGCCATCCAAAGGATCACCCAATTAGCGCGGGCCGCCGGGATTCATTTGGTTTTGGCTACGCAGCGCCCTTCCGTTGACGTGGTCACGGGTTTGATTAAAGCCAACGTGCCTTCCCGCCTCGCATTCACCACCACTTCGATTGTGGATTCGCGCACCATTTTGGATCACGGGGGCGCCGAGAAACTGATCGGGCAAGGCGATGCTTTGTTCATCCCGATGGGGGAGAATAAACCGTTGCGCACGCAAGGCGCTTGGGTTACCGAAAACGAAATCCATGCCGTAGTCGCCCACGTGAAAGAACAGCGCAAACCCGCATACCGCCCAGATGTCACGGCCGAGCAAAAGGTAAAAGAAAAGATTGCCGAGGATATCGGTGAAGATTTAGAGGTGCTATTACAAGCCGCCGAATTAGTTATCAACACTCAATTCGGTTCCACCTCAATGCTGCAACGCAAATTACGTGTTGGGTTCGCAAAGGCCGGGCGTTTGATGGACATCATGGAATCCCGCGCCATAGTGGGCCCCTCCGAAGGCTCAAAACCCCGTGAGGTTCTAGTGAAACCCGAGCAACTAGCGGACGCCCTCGCCATGATTCGTGGCGAACGCGCCCAAACCGATGAAGTATTTGACCAAGACGCTGATGATGACCTTGAGGAAACCCTCTAGTGATCAAGCGGCGCCGTGACTGGGCACGGAGCTGGATATGTGTCCTTGGTTAGCGGTAGCGTGACTAATAGGAATACCCACGGATTCGTTCCACTAGATAGGTAGGGAAATGGCATTTTCGGACAGCGACAACGTGACAATCGTTGAGGAACTAGACGGCGACGCAGGCCATCATCACGGTCACGGCCATCGGTTCGGTCACCACGGGCACGGGCATCATGGACACGGTCACGGGGGCTCGCGTTATGGCGAGTTCGCTCGCGTGCTCGCAGAGGCCTTGGGCACGTTCATCCTGACGTTGGCGATCTTGGCGTCGTTCGTTTGGGCACCGATGTACGGCCAGACCAACTGGCTCATCGTGGCACTGACTGTCGGTTTGGCGTTGACGGCAGCGATGGCAGCCGTTGGGCACGTTTCCGGCGGCGGTGACTTCAACCCCGCTGTGACGCTCGGCAAGGCGATTGCCGGTCGCACCGCGTGGCGTAACGTGCTGCCCTACATAGTGGGTCAGTTGCTGGGTGCGCTGTTGGCCGCTTTCGTGATGTGGGCGATTATCCCCGACTCTTTCGCCGAGGCGTTACAGACCACGCGCGGCGCCCTGCTGGGTTCGAGCGCTCCGGGTTACGGCACCCTGTCGCCGTTGGGCCAGGCCACCGCGCAGGGCGTGGGCGGCGCCTCGCTCACCACTTTCGGTTTAGGGGTAACCCTGTTGGTGGAGATCATCTTCACCGCGATTTTCGTGGCCGTGGTGCTGGGCGCCACCCGTCACGCCGCCCGCCGAGCTGGTAATGCCCCGCTGATCGTCGGCCTCACCTTCGCTATGCTTTACCTGATGCTGTGGCCGATCTCGCGGGGCGGGCTGAACCCGGCTCGCGCCTTCGGTTCGGTGATCCTGAGCCACGACACCGCGCTATGGCGTCAGCTTTGGGTGTTCATTGTCGGGCCGCTCATCGGCGCCGCGCTCGCAGGCCTGTTCTACCGAGCTTTCCACCCAGGGTTGGGCCACCTCCCTGCCGCCGCTGACCTGCCTGAGTTGGGCGACTACTACGAGGGCGAGTACACCGCCGTTGACGTCGCCGACCCGGTGCTCGCCACCTACGAACCAGCGGGCACAACCTACACCGCTGTTGACGCAACGGCCAAGGCCGAGCAGATTCGCTACGCGGCAGGCGAGGCTGGCGAACTTTTGGTCACTGACGATGTGGTGGTTGAGGACGGCGACCCCATCATCTTTGGCCGTGACGCTCAGACCGTAGCGGACATTGAGGACGACGCCGCCACGATCTAGGCACCTCTTTGTCGCGAAGCCCTACTCCGGCGGTCACAGAACTGTCGGGGTGGGGTTTTTGCGCGCCGTGTAGGGTTTTGATCCGAAGCGGAGTTAGGCGATCCGGGTGATCTGGACGGTCACGGCCTGTGAGGAATCAGGGGAGCCGGAATAGACCCCCTTGAGCGGCGGCACATCGTAGTAGTCCCGACCTCGACCAACCACAATGTGGTCGGTGCCAGCGAACTTCCGGTTCGTTGGGTCGTAACCCACCCAACGCGGGTTCCGCACCGAATCGTGCGACATCGAGGTGTGCGCGAAATCCCCGGCCCAAAACTCGACCCAGGCGTGGGACTCCCCGTTGACGGTCTCCCCAATCGCGGATTGCGCTTTCGGGTGCAAGTACCCGCTCACGTAGCGCGCCGGAATCCCGACCGCGCGTAAAGCTCCCAAGGCGAGGTGGGCCATGTCTTGGCACACCCCGCGTTTGTGCTCCCAAGCCTCAGCCGCCGGAGTGTGTACCGTGGTAACGCCGGGCACGTAATCGAGGTGGTCACGGATCGCCAAGCAAATCGCCTCGGCCGCTTCAAAAGGGGTGCGATCGCGCGTGGCGGTGCGCGCCAACTCAACCACGGTTCGCGGCACGGTGGTCGCCGGGGTGGGGGTCAAGAACTCGGCGAAAGCGTTGAGCACGTTGTCGGCCCCCAAATCCTCCCAGGTCGCCGAGCACTGCTGCTTGAGGTTTTCCAGGCCCGAGAACGAGGGCAGAATCTCCACCACCGTGTTCGCCGTGATTTTTAGTTGCGTGTGCGGGCGCAACACCTCGAACGCGGTCACCGAAGTGCCCCAG
>JAITCS010000115.1 GCA_031282935.1 Cellulomonadaceae bacterium | reverse complement strand
CCGCCGCTGTCGGTTCTACCGCCGCTGGTTCTGCCGCTGGCGTGGTTGGTGCAGGTACTGGCGCCGCGACTCTTGGGGCGGCGCAGACGGGTGCAGGCGAGCCGGGAGTTATGCCCGATGAAACGCAAGCGCCCGAATCCCAGGCCGAACCGCACATTTTGTTGCCCTCCGAAGTCAGGGTTGCCGAGAATCTGGACGCATTGGTGACAGAAATAGTGCTCCCCACTGCCGACATCGGGGCGTTCTCGGTCGGCGAAGCCGGTCCCGGTGCACCCGGCGCAGGAACAGCGAATTTCGACGATGTTTCACGTGGAACATCAGCCTCAGCAGGCGCCATTGACATTTTCAGCCTGCTGGCAGAATCCTCGTTGCATTTGGGTGGCGACCAAGAACACAGCCAAGCCACCCCCACGCCAAACTCCGGCGCCTCAGTTCGAGGCATTACCGAATCCTTAAGCGGCTCCGCAGGTGAGCACACCGTCGTCGAAGGTGCGAGCGACAAAACCGACCGCACCGCAGGCGAAATGTCGGCCATAACAGAGCAAACGACAACCGGGCTAACCGCGCCCGAGCAAACGTCAAGCGAGCAAACGCCAACCGGGCAAACCGGCGCCGAACAAGCCGAAAACCAGCCGCAGCAACCCATCACCCTGTCCGAGGCTGGCCCAGCGCTGCCGCAAGACCACGCTGCCCACTCCGAGCACGGCGGCGGCGACTACCGGAATCCCGCCGAAACCTCCGAAACCGCTGGTCACCAAGTTGGCAACGCTGGCCTAGACGGCCCCGCCCGTCGCCTGCGCCCGAACCCGGGAGCCATCGCCGCCGCCTTGTCGCGCACCGTGCCCACCCCGCGCGCCACCACGCCGGTGCCTGGGCGCCCCAGCCTCGTGCAACGCCCGCTGCGTCCGGTGTACTCGACCGGCCCCGAAAAGGCGCTCCCGCCTGGCACGTGGGCCCACCAGTGGGAGGACTCGATGGAGCAGGTGGTGCGGCGGGTGCTCGGCTCGCTGGTCAAATCCACCACCATCAAGAACTGGGACATCATCGCCCTGGGCCGCCCCTCCATCCCGCAAGAGATTGACAAGGCGCTGCTGCTCGACGCCACCGAGGCGATGGGCGTGTACACCCTTTCGGACGCCGAACGCCACGAGGTGCGCGCCGCTTTTTGGCGCGAGTTCGACAAAATAACCCGCTGACAACGCGCGCCGCTTTTTGGGGGGAGTTGCGCCTAAAGGTTAATGCGGTCGGGTTTCTGCGTCATCATGGACAGTGATGAACACTCAGACTTCCCTCGACCAGACCGCGCCAGCAAGTTCGCTTGCGAGCAACAAGCAGCAGCGCCGGTTGGCCTCGATTGCGCTCGCGGCCCTGGCAGCTTTGGGCTTAGCCATTGCCGCCCTCGGTTTCCCGTTCGGCAACCAGGCCGGGGCAGCAGATTTTGGCGCGACGATTATTGACGTGCGCACTGCCGAGGAGTTTGCGGCTGGACACATTGAGGGCGCGGTGAACATCCCCCTCAATTCCTCCGATTTCCGCGACCAAATTGAGGCGTTGGATCGTGGCGGCGACTTCATCTTGCATTGCGGCACTGGCGCTCGGGCCGACCGCGTGGCTGAGTTCATGGTAGCCGAGGGATTCACTGGCCTGCGCGGCTCGTACTCCCTAGAGGAAGCGCTTTCGCTGTCGGGCGCCTCCGTGATTGGTGACCTCACCTTGGCGAACACTTTCAATCCCACCACTAACGAGGACGTGGTGACCGCTGATGGGCCGCCCACCTGCGCGCTCACCGGGGAATCCTTGTTCGGGGTTACTCGCGGCTAGCTAACCCTGGCCGGGGTTTCGACAGGCTCAACCGCCGGGTGTCAGGGGTTTCGACAGGCTCAACCGCCGGGTGTCAGGGGTTTCGACAGGCTCAACCGCCGGGTGTCAGGCTCAACCGCCAGAAACATTTCTAGGCGGCAGCGTCCGCTTCCTCGCTCGACTCCAAAAACTCGCGCAACTGCGCCAACCCGCGTGAGGCCGTGGACTTCACCGTGCCAACCGAGCAACCCAAATCGTCGGCCACCTGCTGTTCACTTAACCCCATCAGGTGCCGCAGCACCACAATCTCCCGCTGCCGCTCAGTCAGGGTGGCCAAGGCGCGAGTGAGGCGGTCGCGGTCCGCAATCGTGCCCTCGCTGGACTCAATTTCGGTGTCGGGCACCTGCGGCATTACCGGCTCCCGCTGCTGATTGCGCTTGAGCACCCCACGTTTGGTGGTCAACATTTTGCGCGCATACGCCATCGGGTCTTTACGCGCTTTGCGCCACGACATAAAAGTCCTGGTCAGTGCCTCTTGAACGAGTTCCTCAGCCTGATGGCGGTCGCCGGTGAGCAACCAGGCCGTTTTATTTAGCTGCTCGGAACTCTCCGCCATGAAATTGGCAAACTCATCCTCATAAGTTTGCCCCCTGGCAGGATTGAGAAAAGACATCGTGCTCACCATAACATTAAGGGCGCTCCACTACGGGCGCCGACAGGGCTGTGCAAATGCGAAAGGCCGCTCACCGTAATGGCAAGCGGCCTTTTGCGCCGGATTCCCCGCGCTCACCCTGCGCGGATCGAAAGTTTTGGTCAGTTAGCGGCGCTGTGCAACGCGCACGGGGTGTTTAGGCGTGCTTACGGTTCCGCGAAACGAGGTAAGCGCTGATCGCCGCAGCCCCCAGCACCGAGGCGGAGATGCCCGCGATGGAAGCGCTGGTCAGGCCCTTATCGTCGGCGGTGCGCGCGTACTGCGAGCGGTCGAAATCGCCGTCGCGGGCCAGGTCGGAGCGGTCAATGCCGTCCATGGGCTCTATCGGATCAACCAAATTGCCGTCCTCGTCACGGTATTCGACCTCGCCGGAGATTGCGACAATACCCAATTCTGGGTCGATATCCTCAACCACCACCGGATTTACTTCAGCCGAAATTGCGACGATGCCGAAGGACGGATCCAAATCGGGAACGACAGCGGGCCGAACAGCCGGAAGCGGGACGATGTTGATCTCGGCGGAGATGGCCTTAATTCCGAGGGCTGGGTCTAGGTCATCCACATCAACCGGAACGGGATAGGTGGTGCGGCCGAGCGTCGCGTCATCGCACTCGGTCGGGCCTTCGGGCAATTCGGCGTAGCCATCGTGATCCGTTCTAGTGGTGGACGACAGCGTTGCAGGCAGCGTGACGACGGTCTGGATTTCTGCGGGCAGCGTGACGACGCCTGCCAGCTCGGCCTCGGTGAGCTGCGCGGGCAGGGTGACGGCGGTCGGGATTTCGGCGGGCAAGGTGACGACAGCTTGCGTGCCCAGGTCAGCGGGCAGCGTGACAACACCTTGAACCACGGGACGGTCGAGGGTCGCGGGCAGCGTGACGGCGGTGTGGATTTCGCCCGGTAAGGTGACGACAGCTTGCGTCCCCAGGTCAGCAGGTAAGGTGACGACCGCTTGTGTGCCGAGATCAGCAGGCAGGGTGACAACGCCTTGAACCTCGGGACGGTCGAGGGTCGCAGGCAAGGTCACTGCGGTTTGCGTGCCGAGGTCGGCGGGCAGAGTGACAACGCCTTGAACCTGGGGACGGTCGAGGGTCGCGGGCAGCGTCACAGCGGTTTGCGTGCCGAGGTCGGCGGGCAAGGTCACCGCCTGCGAAGGCTCAGCGGCCGCGTGCGGCATAAGAGCGATGATGGAAGCGGCTGCAAGCGCGGCAGCGGCGGTCGGAGTTGCGAAACGGCGGATAGTGTTCTTGTTCATGTCTTCAATGGTGCGCCTGGGGCCCAGGATTCGTGAAATTGGGGCGGCTCTGGCGTCGTTATTTGTCGCAAAACTTGGCCGACATCGAGTTCAACCTTTCACCAAGTTGGCGTTCCAGCAGGTCAGACCATGAGAACAACACATTCAAAAATGTCAAGCCCCACCGCCCAACCCCGCTGGTAGAGCCCACCAGGTGGTTGAGCCTGGCGAAACCACCATCCCACGAAACTCTCCCCGAGCGGCGTCGGTCACCGAAGCAAAAGCGTGCCAAACCTGGCCAATGATGATTTTAGGCTCCTGTCGGGGCGGAATATAAGTGCTAAAGGGCGCGGTGCTACCGCGCAGTGTTCCAGTGCTTGAACCTGCGCCGGTCACCGAAACCTTTAGGTTGAGCCTGTCGAAACCACTATGGCCCTTTGCAGGCGGAACCGACAAATTTAGCGCGGTTCGATTCGCCCACGTTGGCAGTGGCGATAAGAAAAGAAATAAATATACGCCAGCCGATAAAAAACAGCGCCGTCGGGCGTTCATTTAGCGCAAAAACGGCGGCGCTCCGGCGGTGGAGGGGTTGAAATGCGCGGCTGTGTCGTATTTATAGGGTATGGCGCAGACACGTAAATCGAACACCAAGGCGGCTCGGCCCGCGCCCAGCGCGCACCCCAAGGCAGCGGCGCCGCGACCTAAGGCGGCAGCGAACCCCAAGTCAGCTTCGAGCGCCAAAGCTGCGCACCCGAAATCGGCTGTGTCAACTCCGGTCGCCGCCAAGTCGGGCTCCAAAGCGCGCCTTGGGAAAGCCAATGAGGTGTCCGCCAAGGCCAAGGCAGATCCTTTCGCCAAGTCGCTCAAAATTGGCGATAACGCCCCGCCTTTCACCCTTTTCAGTGCTGACGGCAAGAAATTGGTGCTGTCAAATCTGCGCAAAGAGGCTGAGCGCGGCGTAATCGTATTCTTTTACCCCAAAGCATCGTCAACCTCGTGCACAAAAGAGGCCTGCGATTTCCGCGACTCGCTGAAAGTTTTTGAGTCCCACGGTTACAAAGTGGTGGGTATTTCGCCTGACACCGCCGAGGACAACACCGCTTTCGCCGCGAAGCAAAAACTGTCGTTCCCGCTGGCCACCGACAAGGGCGCCAAGACGGCGCGCAAGTATGGCGCCTGGGGCAAGGTTCACCGCTATGGCCGGGCGGCCGCTATTCTGCCCGAGCAGGTCCACCCTATCATGCCTAAGGACGATGGCCTGCTGCGCTCCACTTTCGTGGTTGACAAGGCTGGCAAAATCGCCCTGGCCTGGGTGAACGTGCGCGCCGATGGGCATGTGGCACGTTTGCGCAAGGCGCTCCGCATAGACCACTAGTGCCCGCGCCCTCGCAGGGGAGGCTGTGGCGCGCCACTTTGACTGGCACCGCGCAGCCATGCGCTAGAATCCAGGTGACATAATTTTGCATGTCCACTTGCCGAAGTGGCGAAATGGCAGACGCGCTGGTTTTAGGTACCAGTGTCTTCGGACGTGGGGGTTCAAGTCCCCCCTTCGGCACCAATGTGAAATGCGAGCCAACAGGCTAGCGCTTCACATTGTTGTTGTAGCGGATTTAAACCCGTGAGGGTGAGCGCGTAAAGAAAATGCCGCAGTGGGGCATTTTTAGCGCGAACGCGAGGGGCTGTGCCCGAGCGGTTGAGAAATCGCTCCCACCTTATTATCCGTGGTAGCGTTAAGGGATGGAGTGGAACAGGCTTAAGGCGCGATGAAGCCACGCAACGTTGAGTGGCACTGTTACCTGCCATTCCCTCGGATGGGCAGAGTCTAGCATGGTCGGGCGTAGCATTATCGTGGCCGGTGACGCACCGTACGAGCAAAAGTTTGAATGGGACAAAGCCAAAAGCGATACCTGCCTGGAGGAACGAGGATTTGATTTCAATCACGCGGCAAGTGTCTGGGAGGATCCTAATCGGGTATCATTTCACTCCCCTCGCCCACATTCAACGGAATCACGAACGCTTAGCATTGGAAAAATTGACGATAAATTATACGCAGTTGTCACCACTCCGCGCGGTGATTCGTTGAGGATAATGTCAGCGCGGAGAGTAAGCAAACCAAGGGAGGTCGGTGTATATGGAAAAGCAAATTCCGGAAATTGAAGACGAGGAATTCATCCGCCTTTTTGAAGCCGAAGATGATAGTTATCTTGACTATTGTGATTTGGAAAACATGCAGCAACCCGGGCTTGAAAAACGTACCGTTGCTTTCGACTTACGAAAACCCGACTATGATTCTCTGGTCGAACAAGCTGCTGTGGCTGGAGTTACCCTGCAGCAGCTAGTTGCCACTTGGGTTGCCGAAAAGGTGGCCGCGTAGCATTACCTCGGCTAAAGGTCGGCCCACCCGACGGATCAGCGTAGGGTGCGTGTGGATTAGGGGAGGGTGGCGCCAACGAGGCTAGGACTCAGGGGAGGGCGGCGCGGTTTTTGCGGGTATGGGTGAGGTGGCGGATGATCACGGCGATGTTTAGCGCCAAGGTCACCAGCAGCAGTACCCCGGAAACGATAACCACGGCGCCGGTGGTGTCCATGAGCGCCGCCCAGTCTTGGATGGTGACCAAGTAGTTCTGGTACAGAATCTGCAAAAACAGCGCTAAGGCGCACGCCCCCAGGCTGATCATGATGGAAACGCCCCAAATGCCGTGCCCGTGGCGCGCGAAAAGGGTGTCGCGCTTGGACGCCAGGATGATGATGGGGATTATCCAGGCGATAATCCCCAACGCCAAGGCGGCCAGGTTCAGCCAGCCGTAACCTATACTAAGGTTAAACATTCGCGGCCATCTTGGCTTTGACATCGTTCATGTCCAGGCCCTTTACCTTGTTGAGCACATCGGCGAGCGCAGGGGAGGGCAAGGCGCCAGCCTGGTTGAACACCAAAACGCCGTCACGGAAAATCATCAAGGTGGGAATTGAGTTAATGCCGCACCCTGCCGCGAGTTGCTGCTGGGCCTCGGTGTCCACCTTGGCATGGACAATGTCCGGGTTTGCCTCGGCCGACTTGTCGAAAATTGGGCTGAACATACGGCACGGCCCGCACCAAGACGCCCAGAAGTCCACCGCCACGATGCCCGGCTGCTTCACAACGGATTCGAAATTATCATTGGTCAGTTCGGTAATTGCCATATACAGAACCCTACGCCAAAAGGTAGAGTTGCGATAGGGGAGAGCCGCCACCGAACGCCAGGGTAACATCACAACTGCGCCGCCCAAGTACATACACAAGCACAACCACAATGAATAGCAAGGAGAGCCGATGACAGCCGCCGCCGAAATGCCGAACCCGAATTGGCGCCCGGACGGTTGGGACGTGCAACACACCGCCCAGCCCACTTCGGGCTGGCTCACCGATGGCGACATTGCCGTGGTGCGAGCGCAGTTGCCGCTCGTGTACGTGAACGCCGTGCCCATCCGGGTGGATTCGGCGGGCGATGTCTTGGAAGTCGGCGTCCTGCTGAAAATGGCCGCCCAGGGGCTAACTCGCGCCATCGTGGCCGGGCGAGTGCTGTACCACGAGCGGGTGCGTGACGCTTTAGTGCGCCACATCGAAACCGACCTCGGCCCGCACGCCTTGCCCGCAATTCCGGCCACCCCGCAGCCGTTCACCGTCGCCGAATACTTCCCAACCCCCGGCATCACACCGTTTTTCGACCCTCGCCAACACGCCATTGCGCTGTGTTACATCGTGCCGGTGGCGGGGGATTGCCACCCGAGGCAGGACGCGGTGCAGATTGACTGGCTTTCGCCGGAGGCGGCGCTGTCGCAGCGGGTGCAAGAGGAGTTCTCCGATGGGCAGGGCGCCTTGGTGAAGCAGGCGATTGCGCACCTGGGGCGGCTGGTTTAACGAGTTTTCGGCAGTTCCTAGCAAGATCAGGCAGTTCAACGAGGTTATTTAGGATAGTTAGAGCCGAAACGGGCCATGTTTGCGCAGCGCACTTATGCGCCCGCGCTCAAAGGCGGTATGGTCGCGGTATGAGTGAGCAGGAATTGACAGCGGGTTTGTTGGCGAGCGAAGGTCGGGAAAACGGGGGGCCAGACAACGCAGCGCAGGCCGCCGCAGAGCAGACTGGAGCAGACCAGGCCAACGAATGGCAAGCAAACAAAGCGCCAAACACCGGGTTCCGAGCTGACGGCAGGCGTCCCGACGAGTTGCGCCCGGTCAAGGTGACGCTGGGCTGGCTCGATGCGGCCGAGGGCTCGGCGCTGATTGAGTTCGGCAACACAAGGGTTTTGTGCGCCGCGTCGTTCACAGAGGGCGTGCCGCGCTGGAAGAAGGGCTCCGGCAGCGGCTGGGTTACGGCTGAGTACGCGATGCTGCCGCGCGCCACACACACTCGATCAGACCGCGAATCGGTAAAAGGCAAGGTGGGCGGGCGCACGCATGAAATTTCGAGGTTAATTGGCCGAGCTCTGCGCGCGGCTATTGACGTGAACGAGTTGGGCGAGAATACTATTGTCATAGACTGCGATGTTTTGCAGGCCGATGGCGGCACGCGCACCGCAGCGATTACGGGCGCCTTTTTGGCACTAGCGCAGGCCGTGAATTGGGCCAAAAACAACGGCCTAGTAAAGCGCAACGCCATGGTGCTCAAAGATTCCGTGGCCGCGATTTCAGTGGGCATAATTGACGGCGTCCCCATGCTGGACCTGCCCTATGTTGAGGATGTCCGCGCCGAAACCGACATGAACGTGGTGGTCACTGGCTCCGGTGATTTCGTTGAGGTGCAAGGCACCGCTGAGGGCGTGCCCTTTGACCGCGCCGAACTGAATGCCCTGCTGGACTTGGCCTTGAAAGGAACGTCGGAACTGGCCGAAATCCAAAAGAAACACGTTAGTTGGTAGGCGTTATCGGGCGCGCTTCGCCACGTTTTTAGGTAGGCTCGGGGTGTGGCGGACCATCGGTTTCAGAACGCACCCCGACGACGCAGCGCTGGGCTGATTGCGGCGGCGCTCATGTTTGCTCTCGGCGCTGTCGGCTGCTCAAATGGCGGCGGTCAAGCCACCAACAATAGCGGCAACGGCGGCGGTCAAGCCACCAACAACAACGCCAACGGCGGCGGCGGGCAAGGTACCAATAACGGCGGCGGCCAAATTGCGGGCACCAACCTCACCAGCCCCCTGGAACCTGCCTACATTACTTGGGTTCACAACGGGGTCAACGAGCCGTTGCGCGGTTTCTGGCAAACTGTGGCCGACGAGTTCATGGCGGATCACCCTGGCGTGAACGTGACCGTGCAGCCGGTGCAGAACGAAACGCTGCGCAACACCGTGCTCCCCACCGCGTTTCACGTGGAACAAGGCAACGACAGCGCCCCCGACCTGTTCCAAAGTTGGGGCGGCGGCGAGCTGCGCGACTGGGCGAATCAGGGCGTGGCCTGGGACATCACTCAGGTTTTGGCCCCCACCATCGCCAACGTCAGCGACCCGGTCAAAGCGGGTTGGGCCATAGACGCGGAGCAATACGGGCTGCCCTACACTTACGGGCCAGCCGGGTTCTGGGTGAACCTCAACGCGCTCAACGATGCCGGTCTGGTGCAAGACGCCCAGTTGGACGCCAGCGGTAACGTCGAATCTGGAACCGTGGATTGGCCCACCGACATCTCCGGTCTTTTCCACATGTGGGCGTCCCTTTCCGATCACAACATCACGCCCGTGGCCGTTGGCGGTGGCGACAACTGGCCCGCCGCCTGGTGGTGGTACGCGGCAGCCACGAAAACCTGCTCGCCGGACGCCTTGAGTGCGGCGGGGGATTTGCACGATTTCTCAGACCCGTGTTGGGTGCAGGCCGGTGACGCCTTGCAGGAGATCATGGATCATGACGCGTTCAATTCGGACTGGCAGACCACGGGTGCGCAGGTGGGCGCCGATTCGGCGGCGGGGCGCGTGGCCTCCGGGGCGGCGGCGATGGAGCTGACCGGGCCGTGGGGCGGGCGCGCGATGGCGGACGCGGTTGGCGATAACGCGGAAATCCCCGGCTATCTGGCTTGGTATCCTTTCCCTCCGATTTCGGGGCGGCCCGGAGTTGAGAACATCATGGCCGGTGGGGACGGGTTTTCTGTGCTGAACCCGACGCTCGGCTCGCAGGCGCGGTCGGACGCGGCGGCGGCCTTGCTCGCGTACATAATGAGTGACAGCGTGCAGGCGCGGTTCGCCGAAACCGTGCAGTTGGCCCCCACCAACACGGTGGCCGGGGCGAACCTGAGCAACTCGATTCTGGCGAACCAGTACCAGGCCATTTCGCAGGCAACCTATGTGGTGCCTTGGTTTGACGTGCTATTTGGCACCCAGATTGCCACGCCCATGAATCAGGCCATCAACGAATTAATGGCCGGGCAGGGCGCGCCGCAAGGTTTGGTGGACACGTTGGGTGCGGCGGCTGGGAATTAGGCTGCGCCCCCCGGTTTTTCGGTTATTCGAGGCGACCTAAATCCACGAGGGCAGCCACATCAGGCGGTGCCATCGGTCGTATTCGATGGGTGTGGCCGTCCAGATGGGGTAGAACAGGATTGTCACAAACACAATCAAGGCCAGAATTGCGACGATGGCGACCTTCGACGCCGTTGGGGCCGCGAGCCAAAGCGCGCCAGCATTGGTGCCGTAGCGTTGGTAGCGTTCATAGCGCTCGTAGCCGCCGGGGCCAACACTTGGTTGCCGGTGCTGTCCGGCCTCAAGCAGTAGCATAAAGACATAGCACAGTGTGAAGATCATCCACGGCGTGAACACTATCGAATAGAACGCGAAAATCGTGCGATCCATGTGTAGCAACCACGGCGCCCATCCCGCAATTACGCCCGACAACGCAGCGAGTGCCCGCCAATCGCGGCGCACCACCCCGAAAGCCACAGCGAGCAGGGCCGCAAACGCCAGCCACCACAAGAGTGGGTTCCCCAATGAGTGAACGCTCATCACACAATTCGTTAGCCCCTCGCAACCGGCATAGGCCGCCGCGTCCTCGCCGCCCTGCCAGAAGAACAGCGTGGGCCGCCACTGGATGAGCCAGGTGAGAGGGCTGGAAGCGTAAGCGTGCTCCACCGAAAGGGTGGTGTGAAAGCTCCACATGTCCGTGTGGTAATGCCACAGGCTGCGCAGCACGGGCGGCAGCCATTGGACGCCCTCGGTCGGGTTGTCGGACGCCCAGTGCCGCCCCCAAGCGCCGGGGGTGCGCAGCCACGAGAACCACGTGAGCAGGTAAGTAAGCGCTGCGGCGGGCACCATCGTCAGGAACGCGGTCAGCCCATCCTTAAGCAACCCCCACCCGATAGCGCTGGTTGAGCCAATCCCGGTGGTTGAGCCCGTGGCGGTCGCTGCGCTCCCTATTCCCTCCTGGCCCTCGGTAGAGTACGCAAGCGAACGCTCCGCTCGGGCTGCGTCGGTCACCGAAACCATGCCCCTGTTGGTTGAGCCTGTCGAAACCACCGGGGCACCGGCCGTCGAAACCACCGGGCCACTTTTCGGCAGCATCACGCCCACCCCACGCTGGAACGATGCAACACCTGAATAAATCTCCCGAGCAACCGCCCGCCGCGCCATCAAATCCCAAAGCACCGTGAGCAGCCCAAAGACCGCCAAGAAGTAAATGCCCGACCATTTCACCCCGGCGGCCAGCCCCAAGAGCACCCCGGCCAGGAGGCGCCACCAGCGGAACCCTAACCACGGCCCCCCGCGCAACAAGGCAGCGCGAGCCGCCAAAGCCGGGAACCAGCCGCCGCCCTGAGCAAGCCCACCAGAACCATGCCCGCCCTGTCGATACGCCAAAGCGGAGCGGGCCGCGAGGCGCCGCCGCGCCTGTTCACGGTCAAGCAGCAGCGCCCCGAAAGCGGCGAGCACAAACACCATGACAAACTGATCCAGCAGGGCGGTGCGCGAGTGCGCAATGGCGCCGCCGTCCACCGCCATGAGCAGGCCCGCAATAAGCCCTATCTCGGTCGAAGCGAACAGCCGACGCGCGATGCGGCTCACCAGCCAAACCGCTAGCACGCCGAACACCGCGTTCGCAAGCCGCCACGCGAAGGGGTGCGTCGGGCCGCCTCCCGCCATCATGCCGAGTGCAATCAACCACTTACCGACCTGCGGGTGAACCACGAACGCCGCCGAGTTCAAGTATGTCGAAACGTTGCCCGCCTCAAAGGCCGGGTTCGGGTCGTCCGGCCACTGCGACTCAAACCCGTTGCGCCACAAGGTGTAGGCGTCCTTGACGTAGTAGGTTTCGTCGAACACCAGCGTGTCGGGCCGCCCCAGGTGCCAGAAGCGCAAAACGGCTGCGACCAGCACAATCACTGCCGTAGCAATCAAATCCCAGTTGCGCACGCGAGTGCTGATTGTCTGCAATGCAAGGGTGCGGGCGCCAAGGAGTCTGAGCAGCAGACGGTCTTGGAGGCCCTCGTCGGGGCGGGGCGTGGAGGTTTCAAGAATAACGGGCGCGTATTCGACGACGACGGGCATAGGTTCGAGGACGACGGGAGTGGTATCAGGTTTAGCAAGGACGGCCGATACCTGCGGAGCGGCGAGGTTGTCTAGGAAAGTCGTCCGATGGTTGAGCCTGTCGAAACCACCCACATTGTCGTCCGGGGTGTCGACATGCGGGCGCGCAGAATACTGCGCGTCAACCGCCGGGGTCGGCGTGGCGAGCGATGCGTGCGGCGCGCGTTCGACAAAGGCGGGCGCGGATTTGAGGACGACGGGAGTGTTTTCAACTTCAACATGGACGGGCGATGCCTGCGTAGCGCCGGGGCGGTCTTGGAAAGTCGTCAGCCTATCGAAACCACCCACGTTGTCGTTCGGGGTTTCGACAGGCGGGCGCGTAGAATCCTGCGCGTCAACCGCCGGGATAGGCGTGCCGTGCGGTAAATCGGGTGCGGGCTCGACAATGGCAGGCGCGGATTTGAGGACGACGGGAGTGGTTTCAACTTCAACAAGGACGGGTGATGCCTGCGAAGCGGCGAGGTTGTCTTGGAAAGTCGTCAGCCTATCGAAACCACCCACGTTGTCGTCCGGGGTTTCGATAGGCGGGCGCGCAGAATCCTGCGCATCAACCGCTGGGGTGGGTGTGGCGAGCCCGGCGAGGAAAGCGGCTGCGGTGGCATGGGGGGTGGCGGCGCGCGCCCCAGAAGTTTCAGAACTTGAAATTTCGCTCCCCAAGGGTTCCAGTTCAGAATCAACGGCGAGGTCGGCAGGCGCAACGAAAGTCGGTTCCACCCCTGGTTCTCGTGCTCGCTCGTGCTGCCCCACGCCCACAGTTTATGCCCGCAGCGCCGCGAGGCCGGGCGGGCGCGCAGGTGGCAGCGCAATTCAGGTGGAACAAAATCTCGCCAGCGTGCGGGGCCAGACGGGCGCGCAAGATGTTCGAGGAGTCGAGCTTGTAGAGATGCGGGTACTGGGTGCGGGGCCTGGAGCGCCGGACGGGCACGCGGGCGTTACCGCAGAATGGGTGCGCCTCCGGTCGGTGGCAGGACGTTTGGCCAATTTGTGCTGTAGCCCGTAACTAAGTGCTTTTGCCAGAGCATTCTTTTAAGGCTTCTGCCCTCCTGGCTCCGCCGTGCTAAAGGGCGCGGTGCAACCGCGCAGTCTAGGGTTGACCGACGCACGATACCGTTACTCATTTGTTTTCCGTCCGAGTAAGTGAAGCCATAGGGCTGCTATTGTTGGGGTATGGAATGGGTGTTGTTCTATCTGCTGGTCAGCGGGTCATCGTTGCCCATCGTTTCCATCGTTGTCGGAATCGTGCTGATCGCAGTTGTCTGCCTACTACGGCTGATCCCCACCCCAGCCCGCCGCCGCGAGGAAGCGTGCTGTATTGCCATAAAGGCGGCAGAACTTAACGCCAAAGCAAAAGAGCGTGCAAGGCTAGACAGGCTCAACGCACAAGCCCAAGCCAGGGTCGCAAAAAACAATGCTTACCTAGATTCCATTTTGGCTGCGATAAAAGAAGATGATCTAGAAAAACTCCGCACCCTATAAGTGAATTATTTCAGGGCGAGGATTATTTTATCTATTTCGCATTCCAATACCTCAGCTTCGGTTTCCATGAACTGTATCGGGTCTGCCCTGTGGCCGCTGCCTCGGGCGACACAAAGGAGACGGCAAGTCAGAGTGTGAGCGTACAATCAGGTTATGCGCATTCTGGTTCAGGCGCGGGTTCATGGGTGGATGTCTATCATGCAATGGCAGCGACAGATAAGATGCGAATTGAATTGGGGTTGATGTAATGGCTGACAAGTACGACCTGATGGCCGAGGCGTGCGAGCGTGGAGATTATCCCGGGGAACCGGGTCCGATATTTCATGGCCAAATGCCAGAGTGGTATGGGCGAAAGGTACTAGACGGTTCTGCTACTGATGCAGATACTGCTGCTGCTCAACTTGAAGTAGCCGATGCAAGGATTCGTAAGCTCGAAAGCACGCTTGCTGAGGTTCGTCAACTCGTAAAGGTATAAAAGTATCGCCATGAGTTTCGCCCAGGCGGGGTATCTCTACCCGATATCTGGGAGCGGAGTACAGCACATGCTAAGGTTCCAGGTGATGTTGACTACGAGGCTGGAGTTGCGGCGGTTCACTCCCGATGATTGGGGCGACCTTTATGACTATTTGTCCCAAGCAGCGGTGGTGGCTTTCGAGCCTTACGAGGTTTTTGATATCGAAACCGCAAAGCAGGAGGCAATCAAGCGTTCCTGTGATAACGCTTTCTGGGCGGTATGCCTAAAGTCAACCGGCAAAGTAATCGGCAACGTATACCTCAAACAACAAGATTTCGATACCTGGGAATTAGGCTACGTTTTCAATGCCCATTTTCAAGGCAATGGATACGCTGCCGAGGCTGCGGGTACTCTAGTTGATTCGGTTTTCCGAGATTTTGCAGCCCATCGGGTATATGCCCAATGCAATCCACTCAATGTGAAATCATGGCAACTGTTGGAGCGCTTAGGGTTTCGCCGTGAGGGCCACCTAATACAAAATGTCTGGTTCAAGAAGGATAGCGCAGGCCAACCAATCTGGTGTGACACTTACGTATACGCTAAGCTGGCCAAACCTTCCGGCGGTTGAGCCTGTGGCGGTCGCTACGCTCCCTATTCCCTCCTGGCCTCGGTAGAATCCGCGAGCGGGCTCTGCTCTCGACCTGCGTCGGTCACCGAAGCCCCGCGCGACGAGCCACTCTCCGGCGGCTGAGGCGTTTGCGGCGCGGGCATATTCCTTTATGCTAGCCTGAGCAGATGATTATTCGGGCGCCTGAGCTTGGCGATTTGGAGGCCGAAAAGCGGATGCAAGCGCGGTCGTGGGTTCACGCGTATCAAAACGCTGAACTCGGCATTACGCCGCAATGGCTCACCGAAATCACCTCGGAATGGTTCACTCCCGCTGGATTAGCGCAGGCAAAACAATATTTCCTGCAGTGCAAAGGCAATCCCCGAATAGTCTGGTTAGTGGCGGAACACGATAACGCCATCATCGGAAAGTTTTTCGGATATCGCTATAAGAACCGCCCCGACAAGGCTCATCTTTCTTCCCTTTATGTGGAACCCGAATGGACTGGTAAAGGGGTAGGCCAGGAATTGTTACATGCCGGTCTGGCCAAGTTGGGAAACCTGGAAACCTACCTTGATGTGGCCGATTATAACGATATCGCCATTCGATTTTACCAGCGCAACGGATTCGAGATCGTGCCCGACTCCCAGCGGCTATATCCGGTCGGCGATGCCGCCCAAACCGACCAACCCTTAATTGTTGGTGTAAATGCTATTCCCGTAATCTCAATGATGCGCCCCTGGGCGGGGTTTCGCCGTGCTCAACAGCCGCAGGTGGGCTAAGCAGCGGGGTTCGCTAGAATTGCGGAGCCGAGATAGCGGAAGCCAAAACGCCCTTCCCGGTTTCAATCGGCTTGCAGGGCGGCGTTGTAGAGTTCCCGCTTTGACACGCCATGAGCGGCGGCCACGGACGCAGCGGCGTCTTTGAGTCGCTCACCCTGCGCCACGCTCTGCTTAACCAGTTCGACCAGGGCGGGCAGGTCAGCTTCGAGTTTGGGTGCCCCGGCAACGACCAGCACGATTTCGCCACGAATCCCCGCCGGTTCTTGCTCGCGTTTGGCCAACAGCGCGGCCAATTCACCTAGCGGCAGGCGCAGTACCTCTTCGTAGGTCTTCGTGAGTTCCCGACACAATGCGGCGGGCCTGTCCGCGCCAAAAGCTGCGGCGGCAGCGGCAACGGCCTCGGCAACCCGGTGTGGGGTCTCGAAAAACACCATGGTGCGGCGCTCGGTGGCCAATTCGTCAAGGAACCGGGCCCGCTCCTGCGCCTTACGGGGCAAAAAGCCTTCAAACGTGAACCTGTCGCTCGGCAAGCCCGACAGCGCCAACGCCGTGGGCACCGCGCTCGGCCCGGGGGCGCAGGTGATCGGCACCTGAGCAGCGGCTGCGGCAGCGACTAGCCGATAACCGGGGTCGGAAACCGCTGGCATCCCAGCGTCGGTGACCAGCAGCACCAGCGCGCCGCCTTCGATGGCGCCCAAAAGCGCCGGGGCACGCTCGGCCTCGTTGTGCTCGTAGTACGACACCACGCGCCCGGAAATGGGGATGTCGAGACGGCGCGCCAAATCCCGAACTCGCCGGGTGTCCTCAGCGGCCACGATGTCGGCTGTGGCCAGCAACTCCCGCAGCCGTGGGCTGGCGTCTGCCGAGTTTCCGATCGGAGTGCCCGCCAACACCAACCCACCAGTTGTCATGGGTCAAGTGTAGTGCTCAACCACTGGGATCACTGCGCGGTAGCACCGCGCCCACTGGCATTTTAGTTCCGCTCCGACAGAAGCCTAAAATCACCGCCAGCTAAATTGTGGTTTCGACCAGGCTCAACCACCGGAGGGGCGACCGCCACGGGCTCAACCACCGGAGGTTTCGACCAGGCTCAACCACCGGAATAGGAGGCTAGCCCCAGTGCGCCGAGGCGCTGTTCTCCAAAGAAATCCCAGCGTCGGCCATTTCGGCACGCGCAGCCACGCCCTGATCCTCAGTAACCGGCACGGTCAAATCGGTGAAAACCCGCGTTTCGTAACCCAAGCGCTTGGCGTCCAAAGCCGTAGCTTTGACGCAGTGCGACTCGGCAATGCCAACCACGTCCACCGCCTTGATGTGATTCTCCTCAAGCAACTGATCCAGCGGGTGGCCCCACGAATCCTTGCCCTCAAACCCCGAATAGGCTGGCGCGCGCTGGCCTTTGCGCACTCGAATGTTGGGCCGCAGCGGCTCAATGGCCGGGTGCAACTCCGCATTGACCGACCCCGCCAGGCCATGCGGCGGCCAAGTGTCCACATAATCCGGCTCGGCAGCAAAGTGCCCGCCTGGCGCGATGTGCCAATCCTGGGTGGTCACAATGGTGCCGTACTTGTCACGGTTGTCGTTCACATAGCGCGCAATGGCGCTCGCGGTATCATTGCCTCCGGTCACAGGCAGTTCCCCGCCTTCACAGAAGGTGGGCTGCACGTCCACAATGAGCAGGGCGCGGTTCGCGGCATTGGTCATAAGCGGTAGTGTACGCGCCTGCGGGGGCGATTGGATAGATTAAAGGCGTAGCATGTGCGTATGAGTCGGTACTTGATCACCAGCGCCCTGCCCTACATCAACGGTGTAAAGCACTTGGGTAACATGGTGGGGTCAATGTTGCCTGCCGACGTGTACGCCCGCTACTTGCGCGCGCGCGGCAACGAGGTGCTCTACATTTGCGCTACTGACGAGCATGGTACCCCGGCGGAATTGGCGGCAGCGGAGGCGGGTTTGCCGGTGGCCGATTTCTGTGCTGGCGCCCATTTATTGCAAAAAGGCATTTATGACGGTTTTGAGATGTCTTTCGACTATTTTGGCCGTTCCTCTTCGCCGCAGAACGAAAAGTTGACGCAGCACTTTGCGCGAAAACTTTACGAGAATGGTTTTATTGAAGAGCGTGCCATCACACAGATTTATTCTCCAGCCGATGGGCGTTTTTTGCCTGACCGTTATGTGGAGGGCACCTGTCCAAAATGCGGTTATGATAGGGCGCGCGGCGACCAATGCGAGAATTGCACTTCGGTTCTTGACCCAACGGAATTGCTGAATCCGCGTTCCGCTATTAGTGGGGCCACGGATTTGGAGGTGCGCGAAACTAAGCATTTGTTCTTGCTGCAATCCAAGCTGCAACCGGCTGTGGAAACTTGGTTGGAAAAGCATTCAAGCGATTGGCCCTTGTTGGCGACTTCGATTGCGCGCAAGTGGCTCACGGAGGGTTTGCGGGACAGGGCTATTACGCGCGATTTGGATTGGGGCGTGCCGGTTCCGGCCGATGTTTGGCCCGATTTGGCTGGCGAGGGCAAGGTTTTTTACGTCTGGTTTGACGCGCCCATTGAGTATTTGGGGGCCACTTGGGAGTGGGCTGATGCTGGCTCGGCAGAATTATCTGGCCCGGCGAACCTTTCTGCCGCAGACTCGGGCGCCGGTGGTGGCGCCGACAACGGACGGAATTGGCGTTCCTGGTGGCGGCTTGATGAGGGCGCCGATAATGTCAGGTACACCCAATTCATGGCCAAAGATAACGTGCCTTTCCACACGGTAATGTTCCCCGCCACGCAAATAGGCACAAATGAGCCGTGGAAAATGGTGGACTATGTAAAAGGCTTTAGTTGGCTCACGTATTATGGTGGCAAGTTCTCCACCTCCCTAAAACGCGGTATCTTTACGGACGCCGCTTTGGAGTTATTGCCCGCCGACTATTGGCGTTACTATTTGATTGCCAACGCCCCCGAATCCGATGATTCCTCCTTTACCTGGGAACAATTCGTCGCAACTGTTAACAAGGACTTAGCCGACACTTTAGGCAACTTTGTGAATCGGGTTTTGACGCTCAGCATAAAGAATTTCGGTAACGAGGTGCCTGCCGGGGGCGAACCTGGGGAGGCGGAAACCAAGCTCGCCGCTGAGGTGCAAGGACTGCTAAAAGAGCTGCAAGCGGCGCACGACTCGCTGGAGTTCCGGAAGGCCGCCCAGGCTTTGCGGGCCTTGTGGGCGGCCGGGAACGCGTACTTGGTGGAAAAGGAGCCGTGGAAGCAGGTAAAGCAGGATAAAGATGCTGCCGCTTTGACGTTGCGCACAGCCTTGGGCCTGATTTGGCTCTACGGTATAGTGTCGGCACCTTTGATTCCGTTGACGGCGGCGCGTTTGCGGTCGGTTTTCAGCGGGGTTGGCGGGGATTCGGAGCCGGACATCGCCCCAGGCAACGGGGCGGAGGTCGGTTGGGTCGCAGCCGACTTCTCGCCCGCCGACGCCCTGGCGGTCGGGATTCCGGTGCGGCAACTGCCGGTTCTGTTCGCCAAGATTCCGCCCGAGCAGATGGAGGCTTATCGGGAGCAGTTCGGCGGCGCGCAGTGATCGCTCCGGTTAGTTTTGCGGCTCGCGGATAGTGCGTGCCGGATGCCTAAGGACCGCACCCAGTTCCCGCCGCTCGCGTCGCCGCTTGGCGTGCCTATTGCGGACAGTCACACCCACCTCGACTCCATTGCGCCGTATGTGGAGCGGGTTGGGGGAGTGCCGCCGCAGGTTTCGTCCCTTTTGGCTTCCGCTTTCGCGGTGGGCGTGGATCGGTTGGTGCAGTGCGGGTGCGACCTGCCCGCAGCGCGGTGGACGGACGAGGTGCTGCGCTCGCAAACCGTTTCGTCCGAGCAGGCGGCGCTGCTTGGGGCCATAGCGATTCACCCGAACGAGGCCGTGCTGCACGCGGGGGTGCGCGAAATTGCGGCCGATGGGTTAGCACCAAACCCGCAGCCCTGGCACGAGATACCCCTCGATCAAGCAATAACCGAAATCGCAAACCTGGCCGCTGGTAATCCTCGAATAAGATCCATAGGGGAAACCGGGATGGACTTATTCCGTGCCGGGCCAAACGGCGAAAAAGCGCAAAGGGAATCTTTTCGAGCCCATATTGCGCTTGCGAAAGAACTAAACCTCGCTCTGCAAATCCATGATCGAGATGCGCATGAGCAAGTGATTGAGGTTTTGCTAAAAGATGGCGCCCCCGAACGCACTGTTTTTCATTGTTTTTCTGGGAACGCGCAAATGGCCGAGTTTTGTGCCGCGCAAGGCTGGTATTTGAGTTTCGCTGGGCCGGTCACTTACAAGGCCAACGAGGAATTGCGGGCCGCCCTGCGGGTGACTCCGCTTGAGTTGTTGCTAGTAGAAACCGATGCGCCCTACCTGACCCCGCACCCTTACCGGGGCCAACCCAACGCCCCAGCGGCAGCGAATTACACCGTCAGAGCAATCGCAGAATACCGCTTCGCCTCGTTGGATAGCGTCTGCCGCGCTCTTAGCGCTAACAGCGAAACGGTATTCGGCCCTTTCTAGTGCTGCGGCCTGTTTTACGCAAATTCACATTTCGCTAAAATAAATCTGAGGCCAGTAATACGAACGTAACACGACACGCAATTTGGGTAATCGCCCGCTATTCCTTACCTTAGTTAGCAGGTGTATTTGTCTCACGTTTGGATTAATTTATGTCTAAAATGCGCAAACGCCGCGTAGGTAAGTTTCATGCGCGCGACTCAGTTTGGGCGGTTTCGCTAATTCTGGGCCTCGGCCTGCTGGCGAACAACCTGACCCCTGGCCTCGCCACCGCCACCGAGCCGAGCCTCGATACGCTGGCCGCAGACGGCGCAATCGAGATCGAACCGTTCACCGGGGGGCTTGCCCAGCGCAGCAGCGCGGCCTCGCGGGCTGCCGCTCGTTTCGACCTTGCTCTGGATGACGCTTTTGCCGAGTCCGATGACCTTGCGCCTGTTGAAAGCCTCGATCAGACGGAAGGTCTCGCGCTCGCGGAGAGCCTCGCGCAACCTGAGAGCCTCGCCGTGACCGTGCCCGGCACTGGCCCGGTGACCAGCATGGAAATTCGTACCACCATTGACGAATACGAGCGGATCGAGCAAGAAAACCCTAATCGTTTCTCCGACTTGCCGCCCTTGACAGTGCAAGAAGGCCAAAACGGCGAGACCACGCGCATTTACAGGTACACCGAAACTGATGGGGAACTTTACGGCACCGTAGTGCTCGAAATAGTTGCCGCCGAGCGCGCTGACCACATCGTCGAAATCGGCACACGGGAGCGGCCGGTGGTCACCGCGCCGCCCGCTGCCCCTAGTGGCGGTTCTGGTTCTGGCTCTAGCGGTTCTGGCTCGGGCGGCGGATCAGGCTCGGGCGGGTGGCAGCACGGCGTTCTAGTTACCGGCCGATGGGACGAATCCATCTGGCGGGAACTCGCCCGCTGCGAAAGCACCAACAACCCGCGCGCGATCTCCCCTGGGGGCCGATTCCACGGCGCCTACCAATTCTCACCCGCCACTTGGCGCTCCGTGGGTGGCACGGGGCTGCCCTCGCAGGCGTCCTGGTACGAGCAGCGTTACCGCGCCGTGCGCCTCCAGGCCCGCAGCGGTTGGGGGCAATGGCCAGCGTGCACCAGGCGCATGGGCCTGCGCTAACCCGGGTGGTTGAGCCTGTCGAAACCACCCA
>JAITCS010000093.1 GCA_031282935.1 Cellulomonadaceae bacterium | reverse complement strand
CGGAAGTGCGCGCCCAAGCCGACACCAGTTTCGACAAATCCTTGCGCAGTTTCGCGGCGCGCCGGTGCTCAGCCACCGGATCCTCCAGCGGCGGTAATTCCCCTAATGCGGCAGCCCGTTTTTGCGCCTGCGCGGCCTGCTTTTGCCGCAGCAGATCAGTGATCGTGTCAGCGTCCAATAGGCCAGGCAGTTCCAAAAAGCCGTGCTCATCTGCGGTTCCAGGCCCGGCACCCAACCCGAACTGGCCCCCGTCAAACAGCACGCTGTCGAAAGACGCCTGGGATTCCAACGCCTCATAATGCCCGAGCAAGCCGTCGGAGGCCTTTTCCTCCCGGTTCGCCTGTGCCAATTCGGCGTCGTCTAGCCCGTCAGCCTCCGCGCGCGGGCTGTCGAGGGCGTGCTCGCGTTGCGCCTCCATCTCGCGCGCCAACTCCAACAACGGCCCCACCGAAGGCAAAAAAACCGTCGCAGTTTCGCGGCTGCTGCGCGCCCGCACAAACCGGCCAACCGCCTGCGCAAAATACAGCGGGGTCGAGGCGTTCGTGGCATACACCCCGACGGCGAGGCGCGGCACGTCCACCCCCTCGGACACCATGCGCACAGCCACCATCCAGCGGTCCTTGGACTTCGAGAAATCGTCGATGCGCTGGCTCGCCCCGCCATCGTCTGACAGCACCACCGTGGGCATCTTGCCCGTGACCTGCGCTAACAACTCCGCGTAGTCGCGCGCCGCCGCCTGGTCGGAGGCAATCACCAGCCCGCCCGCGTCGTCAATGTGCCGTCGTACCTCCGTGAGGCGCTGGTCGGCAGCCCGCAACACGGCCGGAATCCACTCACCCTCCGGGCTGAGCGCAGTACGCCAAGCCTGCTGGGTCTGCGCCTTGGTCATGGCCTCGCCCAGATTGGCCGCAAAAACCTCCCCGGCGCTATCTTTCCAACGCATTAGGCCCGAATAGGTCATAAACAATACCGGACGCACCACTTTGTCTTTGAGGGCCTGGGTGTAGCCGTAAATGTAATCCGCTTTTGAGCGCCTGGTATTGTCTAGGCCCATTTCATAAGTGACAAAAGGAATAGGCGCGGTGTCTGACCTGAAAGGAGTTCCAGTTAGGGAGAGTCGCTTAGTGGCGGGCGCAAAAGCTATTTTTATCCCATCGCCCCAGCTCAAGGCATCGCCGCCGTGATGTATTTCATCAAGAATCACTAAAGTCTTGTGCCTTTTAGTGTTTTTTAGGTGTAATTCCGGGTTGGCGGCCACCTGGGCATAAGTGAGCGCCACGCCATCGTAATGTTTCCCAATCACCTGATTAGCGTTTTGGAAATTGGGGTCAATGTTAATGCCAATTTTGGCTGAGGCGTCGGCCCACTGAGTTTTGAGGTGCTCGGTTGGCGCCACCACCGTAATTCTATTCACGATGCCTCGGTCTAGGAGTTCGGAGGCGACCCGCAGGGCGAACGTGGTTTTGCCAGCCCCCGGGGTGGCCACCGCCAGGAAGTCATCGCTGGGGGCGGTGCCGTCCGCTTTCGGATGGAGGCAGTTTTGGCGGTACGCCTCCAGAGCCTGCTGCTGCCAGGCGCGCAGGTTGCCCGCCGTACCCCACCTGGAGCGTTTTGGGTAAGAAGGCGAAAGGTTTTCGGCGCGTGCCGCTAGGGGGCCGCCATTGTATGGGGTGTAGGGTGGGGGTGTCGGCAGGTGCTCTGTCGCGCGCTCGGGCGCGCTGTTTGCGTGCGCTTGTTCCGGCGCGTGTGAGCTTTCGGGCGCGCCAAGGCTCTCGGGTACGCTGTTTGTGCGCGGCTGCTCTGTCGGGGTGGCGTGCGCCGACGCGGCTTTTACGCGCGGTTGCTCCGGGGCCGTCGCAGACTCAATGGCCGTCGCGGCCTCAAATAGGTCATACATTGACGGCGATTATTTGCGACCAGGAACAGGAGTCAAATCAACGGCTTCGAGTTGGGCTTTTACAGATAATTCGGCCGCCTTGAAAGCGTGTTCTTGAGTCATGGCATTTTCGGTACGATTTAGGCAATCCAACACCAATTCCCCAAAATATGGGTAGCCAACTTTACCGGCCACCTGATAATACTCCTCGGTATCCCCGTTGGAAAGATAAAGGTGCCCTGAGCCGCCGCCTTTGTGCCCTAATTGCATGTATTTGCGTTGCTCGATAAAACCTTCCGTGCCCAGGATAATTGAGCGGCCATCGCCCCAACTTTGCAAACCATCCGGGGTGAACCAATCGCACCGGAAATAACCGCTGGTGCCATTATCTAGCACAATCATGGCGTCCCCAAAATCATCCAAACCAAGATGATCTGGGTTGTTGTAATTCGCAATCTGGGAGCGCCCCACAAAACCATCTTTTGCGTCGGTGTAATGCAAAATCTGCTCAATCTGATGGGAACCAATATCGCACAGAATACCGCCGTATTTGTCTTTCTCAAAGAACCAATCTGGGCGGGATTTTGCGTTTAGACGGTGCGGCCCGGTTCCAATTACCTGCACTACCTTGCCGATAGCGCCCTGGGCTATCAACTGTGAAGCGAAAACCGCTGTTTCAACATGCAGCCTTTCCGAATAATAAACCGCATATTTTTTACCAGTTTTCGCAACAGCAGCGCGGGCCTGGGATAATTGTTCCAGAGTAGTCAGTGGCGCTTTGTCGGTGAAATAGTCTTTCCCGGCCTCCATAACCCTGATACCCAACGCGCACCTATCTGAAGTGACGGCCGCCCCGGCAACTAATTGCACAGCGGGGTCGTCCAACGCTTCAGCCTCGCTGCGGGCTATTTGTACTTGCGGAAACTTCTCCGCAAACGCTTGCGCTTTTTGCGGGTCCGGGTCATAAACCCATTTGAGCGTGGCCCCGGCCCCGATAAGCCCTTCAGTTTGCCCATAAATATGCCCGTGATCAAGGCCAATAGCGACGAAAACGAATTCACCAGGCTTTACTACCGGATTCGGAATTGGGTCAGGCGCGTAAGTGCCGCCATCAGCAGCGGGGGTAAAGTTTGCCATTAGTTTTCTTTCCCAGCATTAGGGTCGGGGCTGCCACCATATGTGTAGTTCCCAATGCCAATATCTGTAACCGAACCAGTCTTTTCGTGGAATCGTGGCGCTTGCCCCAATAATGCCTCACCTGAATACCATGATGAATCTGGCGGAATTGGCAGTTCAACCGCCCGCCGCTCAATCGCAGCCTGATAAATGGCGGTAACTATTTCTACGGTTAAGCGCCCGTCTTGGCCGGTGATTGCGGGGGCGCGGTTGCCGATAATGCAATTCATCACATCGAGAATCTGCCCAGTATGTCCTTCATGCAACATAGCCGGGTGGCTGCGCTTAAGGTCACCAATTCGCTCAATCAATTCCTGATTCGGCTCCGGGTAAGGGAAGCCATTTGCCTGCGACCTATTGGATTGCACTGCCCAAGGTTGCGCCACAGAAGCATCCCGGCCTTGCACCACAAACGCCTGCTCTTCACCGTGATGAACTACCGATGCGGTAATAGTGGCGATAGTGCGCGGGTATTGTAGCAAAGCCACCGATAAATCCTCGACCTCAGAATTAGTGTGCCACGCATTTACCATTGCGGCAGTAACCGACAAAGGGGCGCCCAACATCCACAGCAGCAAATCAATATGGTGAATGGCGTGATTTAGCGTGGGGCCGCCACCTTCGGATTCCCAAGTGCCGCGCCAGAACAAATCGTAATAAGGCAAACCACGCCACCAAGCGGAATCAACTTGCACATGCGAAATCGGCCCCAGCAAATCGGAATCTATCGAGGCTTTAACCAC
>JAITCS010000020.1 GCA_031282935.1 Cellulomonadaceae bacterium | reverse complement strand
ACCCGAAAGGGATGACCGTTGCCGAGTATCGGCAGCAAAAGATTGGTGAAGCCAAAGCGTTCGCCGCTGAATTGGGCGGCGAGTCGGTGGTGCTGAAATATGTGGACGGGGAATTGCCGGATAACGATGAGGTGCGCTGGTTAGTCGCGGATCTGATCAGGCAACACAAGCCAGATGTATTGATCACGCACTGGAAAAACAGTATGCATAAGGATCATGCGCTCACCCACAAGATTGTCAAGGATGCGCAATTCTATGCCGGGTTGCCCAGCTTCGAGCGGGAATTGCCAGCCCATTTCGCCGCTGGGCCTTACTACGTCGAAAACTGGGAGGACACGGAAGGTTTTGAGCCCTACATTTATTCCGTAGTGTCGCCCGAGGGGTTTGCGCTTTGGGATAATGCCATCAACCATCACTGGTTTGCGCTCAATTCCACGTCTTACAAATACAAAGACTACTACGCGCATCTCATGGCAACCCGAGGCATAAACATTCGACGCCAATACGCCGAAACTTTCGACATCGAGCAAATGGATAAACGCGTAATAAAAGAAGGCCTTTAGTGGATGAGTTGGCTCGTCGCACCGCAGGTGCGCCATAGGTGCTGCGCCGGGTGGAACCCGGCTTGCAGGCCAACGAAGGAACGTTAGTGGATGAGTTGGCCTGTAAGCCGGGTTCTGTTGTTGACGGTCATCTATCTAGGTTTCGGATTGCTCCGAAACTCGAGCAGCCTACCCGCGCACGCGCTGCCTTGGGGCAAACAACGGCGAGCCGCCGTTAGTCGCACGCTGCCTGGCCTTGCTCCGGGTGGGGTTTGCCGAGCCGCGCCTGTCACCAAGCGCGCTGGTGCGCTCTTACCGCACCGTTTCACCATCACCAAGCGAAAGCCTGGCTGTCTGCTTTCTGTGGCACTTTCCCGTGGGTCACCCCAGGTGGCCGTTAGCCACCACCCTGCTCTGCGGAGCCCGGACTTTCCTCGAGCCTCACCAACGCCCAAAATGGGTGCAACAGTAAGACGCGCGACCGTCCGGCCAACTCATCCGAGCACCAGTGTACCTCCCCCGACGGCGCAAAACTGAAAAACACTACCGCGCCGCTCCAAACCACCTCGCGCAGCATTAGCTCGATTTTCGTTCGCGCGGCGAAATCGCGGCTCTCCAAGCGCAGATACACGGGTAGCTTAGTCTGATAGGTTTTACCAGTGCCCTTGTCCGCCAAAGCTTTTCTCCGTCAGGAGGCGCTCAAGCACCGCCGCGTGCTGTCCCCCGCCGACCGAACCCGGCAATCGGCCTTGATCGCCGAACATGTGCTGCAATCCGAGAGTTTCAAGTGGGCGGCAACCGTCGCGTCCTACGTTTCGTGGGCCACCGAACCCGATACCAGACTAATCAACGAAACCGCGCTTACCTTAGGCAAAACCCTGCTCTGCCCCGCCGCCAGCGCCAAACCTGCCAGAGCCAGCGCCCAGCCTGCCAGAGCCAGCGCTACGCCTGCTTGGACCAGAACCACCCCAGACCGCCGCAGCACCGAGGCAGCAGCAGAGGACTTAGCCGAGGCCGACCTAATCATCGTGCCTGCGCTCCTTATTGACGCCCAAGGCACTCGTTTGGGTCGCGGTCTAGGTTGGTACGACCGTGCGCTGCGCGCCGCGAAACCTGGGGCGGCAATTATGGCGTTGCTGTTCGACGAGGAGTTCAGCGAACAAACGATACCGAGGGAACCTCACGATTTCCCGGTGAACCTAGCGGTTCTGCCAGGCGGCATTGTCGGCCCGCTGCCAGTCACCCAAATAACCCACTAAATCCGACAAAGACAGGACAAAATCACCTGATGCCCGATTTCGGCCCGGTGGGCACCCCGACACAGGTGACCTCGATGCTGCCGACACCTTCGAAAGCGTCCGGCCAGATTCGCACTATGGAGATGGAGCAAGGCGGGATGCGGAGCCGCGCCCAGTTGGTTACCGGCAACCCTAAGGCGGGCCCTATGATTGAGCGGATCATCGCAGCATGACCAACTATTCCCACGGTTTCGCCGAGGTGGTTATTGAGCAGTTCCACAATCACTGGCGCCACCCGCTCGGCGCACTCGAAATAGGATTCCCCTCCGGGCGGCTTGAACGTGCCCTCGAAAACCATGCGATGAAATTGACCAGGCCACTTCGCGTCCACCTCGGCAACGGTTAGCTCATGCCAGGCCCCGAACTCTATCTCGCGCAAACGTGCATCAGTTACCACGGGGAGGTTCAGGGCAGCCCCGATTTCGGCTGCAGTTTGTTGGGTTCGGATCATAGGGGAAGCCAGCAGGTACGAGATGGGCGCGATGTCCGGCCAGGTCGCCGCGACCTCGGTGGCACCTTTGGCAGCCGCTACCGCCATCTGCTTGCCCACTTTCGACAGGGGCGCCCCGGCGGTGTCACCTCCAGCCAGACGACCTTTCATGGTGTGGTCAGTGACACCGTGGCGCACCAACACCAATACCAGGCAATCCTTAGAATCAAGCCCGTAAAAGGCACTGGGCGGTGGTGCTAAACTGCCTTCGATAAGGGTTTCAGCTTCCCCCACATCAGGCAAGGTGTCGGCTAAATCGTTAGGCAATTCCAAATTGCTCACATAATCGCGAATAATTTCGGGGTCTTCACTATCCATCGCCTCATTCGCTAAGGCATCCGCCGCCGAATTGAGTTCCCGAGGAACCCATTCGTAGGTCACTCTTTCGTGCGGAAAAGCTGCGGCCGCAAGGCGTGCTAAACCGATGAGGGCGCCGTTTTTTATCTTCCACCGCCCGCTCATTTGTTCGCAAACTAATTTGGAATCAGCTCTCACCAAGACTTGCGCATTTGGCGCTATCGCAAACGCTGCCGTCAGCCCCGCGATGAGGCCGGAGTATTCGGCCACGTTGTTGGTGGCGACTCCCAGAAAACCAGCGCGCTCGGCTAACACTGCTCCGTCCTCGCCCCTGACCACCGCCCCGAACCCGGCAACGCCCGGATTGCCGCGCGCCCCGCCATCGCACTCGACAATTAGCTTGATCATTGCGGAACCCGCACCAGTATTCGACCACATTCCTCGCACAGCACCACCTGATCAGGGGCCGTTCGGGAGATTTTATCCAGATCCCCCGGTGGTAACTCCATCTGGCAGCCCTCACAACGCCCGCCCCAAAGCCGAACCGCGCCGACGCCACCCAACCGAGACCGAATCGTGTCGTACCGTTTCAGTAATGCGGCGTCAATACCACGCACCTCGGCGTCACGCCGCCCCACCACCGCCCTGCCCTGAGCAACAATCGCGGCCAGCGCGTCGTCGCGTTCCTGCGTGGCGGCCGCTAAGTCGCCCTCCAAATCGGTGATCGCCTGCTCTATTTGCTTATGCGCGGTTTGGCACGCCTCTTGGCTTTCCATTACCTCAAGTAAATCATCCTCGAACCTAGAAACCCTAATTACTAGGGCACTCATTTCTTCGGTGATCGCAAGGGTGTCTTTATGGTTTAGGGAACCGGAGTCTAGTTTCTTATGATTCCTGGCGATAAAACTTTGAGATTCATTGACTAAAGCTTGCGCTTTCGCCACTTCCCTATTCG
>JAITCS010000084.1 GCA_031282935.1 Cellulomonadaceae bacterium | reverse complement strand
GCCCCCGGCACCAAGGCGGTCGAATTACCGCCACCCTTCGCCGAACTACCGTCACCCCCCGCCGAATCACCGCCGCCCCCCGCCGTATTATCGCCGCCCACACCCGAAGCAAACCCGTTGCAAAGCAGAATCAGCCACTCCACTTCAACCTGCAGCCGCGCCCTGTTCAACGCCTGCTCACTGAAATAGTCGAGCAGCGGCGCGATTTGCTCGCGGTAGCGGCCATCCAGGGGCGACAAGGTTTGCGTCATAGAATGAGATTATAAGCGATTACTAGGGCGGAAACTTTTATACAGGCGCCGATGCAGGGGTGTTTGTCACTTTGCTGTGGAAATCTGGGTGCGGTGGCGGTCCACATTGCGTAACTTGCGCCCATGTCCTACTTCAACCCAGATGGCGCCGCTTTCAGCCCAAATACCGCCCCTTTCAATCCGTATGCCGGTGCTTTCAACCCGAATACGAATTACGGGAATCCGGGCGCCACAAATTTCAACCAAAACATAGGGGGCGTTGAGGTCGAAGCCGTGCTCACCAGCCTGCGTTCCGCTACACAGGCCCACGAGCACGCTCAGGCCACATCTGCTCGGGCGGCTGCGCTAGGATGGGAAGCACCCGCCGCCACGCTCTACCGAAACTGGTTAGCTACATTGGCCGCTCAAGTGTCCGGGCAAGCCGGTGAATTACAAAGCCAGCAGCGTGCCATAATCGCGTTGCAATAAACGGTGCTGGCATGGAAAGTCCAAACGACACCATTCGAGTTTATGGCGGAAAACCCATCAGCCGCATAGCCGCTGAGGAAGTTTTGGCCGCTGCAAGCTATATCAGCGACACCGCAAACTCTCTTGCAAAAGTCGCTAACTTGCTAAGGGTTGCTATTGGGCAACTGGAGTTCGCGGTAATCCGGTGGAATGTCACAATCACTGAACAAACGGCCACCATAGCGGCACATTATCGCTGGTTGGGAGCGCAAAATCAGTTTTGTTCCACCTTGGAAGCGAACGCGATGGTAACCATTTCCAGCGAAATCACCCGGCTGGAAATCGAAAACACTAACTTAGTTTCTAAAGCAATAACTGCACGGGGAATAGCATCGGAACTACATACTATCGCGAGCAAAACCAACAACCTGAGCGAATCCTGCCAAAACCGCTGCGATGCCGTGCTGAAAGCCGCTGGCCTTTACCAAGAATGTGAAAATCGGGTTTCGCGGATTATCAGTAAAATCATTACAGCCCAAACCGCAATTTCGGTGGGCCGGGTTCTCAAGCATCCTTTCGCAAGTGGTTTGAGCGCCCTCACGCTGGCCGGGCCGGCGCTGGGCGCTGGTTGGATTGCGCACAAAATTACCGATGGGGCGAGCACAAAGGCGGTGCTCGGTGGGCTGGTGCCAGCATTGGCGCCTCACACCGACGAACTGGTGGGCGGGTTGTCGGTCGGCCTGGCGGCGGGATTGCCAGCACTGTCGAGCGGGCAGATTTCTACGACGGGTGGGGTCGCTGCCCTCAGCACGCTCGGGCGGCTCGCGGTGCGGCCTGGGGCCATTCAAGTTTTCGAGATCACCGCTTTCGGCCTGGCAAGCCCGATATCGAACGGGTCAAATCCGGTGCCGGGCGCGAATAATGTACTTGCAACAAATCTTGCGCCCGCAACAGATCAAGGGCCCTTACGAAATTCAGCGGTCGCGTATGGCTCGGCCCCTATGGAAAACTCCTTATTTTCACTATATCCGATACCTGTGCAAAACCCAGAATTCGCGCCAAAAATCGCGCGTTATCAGGGTACTGCGAGTGGCACTGTACTCGCGGCGCTCTCACGGGTGGGCGACCTGCACCCATTCGATCACGCAACCGCCCACTCCAGCGCAGCATCTGGTAATACCAGCCCAGAAACCTACCCCACCCAAGGCCGAGGCGGCCTCCCCACCGGTACCATCGGTGTGGAACGAGTGACACACCGCGACGGGAGCGTCACCTGGACGGTGCTAATTCCGGGCACGCAAAGTTTTGCGCCGGGCGTTCACGCCTTTGACGGGATAACTGACCTCGATTTAATGGCACACCGCCAATCCCAAGTAAATGAGCAGGTAATGAAAGCGCTAGAATTAGTGGGGGCGGATAAATCGGAACCAATAGTATTAGTAGGACATTCTTTGGGCGGTATCGCAGCGATGTCTTTAGCGAGTTCGGCGATTTTTAATGACAAATACTCAGTAGGTGGGGTAATCACGGCCGGGTCGCCTACCGCCACTTTCACAACAATTCCGTCCGGGGTTCCCGTTTTGCACCTTGAGAATGATGAAGAGGTGGTTTCCAATTTGGATGGTAAATCAGGCCAGGACAATCCGCAAAGCGCCGACAGAGTCACCGTGACAAGGCGACTTGCCGCCTCAACAGACCCAATTGACCAGCGCGCGGCGTCCAGTTTGGAAGGGGCTCACCCTATCGAAACTCATCAGCGCACCCTGGAATTGGCCCTCGAAAACGGTAACGCCCAAGTAATTGAAGTTACGCAGCGCCTAAATGAATTGCTCGATGGCGAATCCGCCCAAACCAGATACTTCACCGGCAGGAGAGAATAATGGATCTAGCTGGGAAAGGAGAGATTTTGTTGAACCAGAGGTCAAATGTTCTCTAGCCTAGACTTAATGATCAAGTTCTCTAGTGATTTGATTTCTTTTTGTTGTTTTGAGAGGCGTCGCCCCAACTGCAGGAAGTACGCACGCAAAAACCCAATCAGCCACTGACGTGGTGTATGTGAATATGATTGATCTACGGTAAATGGATGAAATTGAATTTGTGTCGCTGCTGCCCAATTTATATAGATATTATCAAGCGGTATTTTGAACATATCGATAGTACGGACTTGGGTGCAAATCAGTTCCGTAGGAGTAGGGTCGAATCCGATCTCAACGTAGATTAGCTCGAAATTCGGGATGAGGTTTTTACTCAGTACGATTTCTGCAACTTTCGCCATCTTTACCGCTGATATGATGTTTGGAGGCTGACTTTTCTTTGTATCATTTTGACTCTTTGCGTCGACTAGAGAAATCAGTCCCCCGCTGAAGTCATTGATGGTGTCTGGGAAAACGATGGTTTCGGCAGTATCTTGTTGTCGTTCTTGGAATGTTGTTTGCTGGCTCCACTTCTTGATGTCATTTGCTCCACGTCGCACGAGGAAGTCGACATCGGGTGGCCCGAAATGGACAGACTCTAGGTCGTCAGATGGCACGCCTCCAGGCCAATGGTTGCGCATCGCATGATTTAGTGCTTCATAATGTCGAAATGCACGGCCAGGAAATGCTGCCTCCAATTTCTTTTGCAATGGACCCTCGAACGCTAGACCACCCGCATGTCCGGCAAGCTGGCCATTAGGTCTTGGGACGCGTGTATCAATAAGGCTTTCTGCGGCAATCCGTATTAGTTCCAACCTCGCCATTCGGTCACGCTAACAGGATTAGCATGGGACACTAGTAACTAAATATCTTGGCAGGCGCAGTTTGCGTGTGCTGATGGCGCCTATGCAGCCAAGGCAGCTGTGAACTGTGCGGTGGTATGTTCTTTGGTCATAAGTTGCGCAAACATCGCCCGTAGCTCCTTTAGCGCCTCAACGCTATTACCAGTGTCTTGAGCCGCTTTGGCTGTGGCAGTTATGCGATCATGTAGTTCAGTTTGGCGAGAATCACTAAAGTCAATCGGCAAGAATGGAGTTAACCCTAACGGACGTTCTGAGAACTCAGCAACCCCGCCTTTCATTAAGCCGCGTAACCTAATCCAATCGGAAACTGCTGGTAAAGTTAGGAATGCGACAATATATTCGATGGACTCTTTCACGCCCTCCAGCGGAATAAAAGCAGTCATGTCTTGGGTTGCAACCATACCGGGTTTAACAATAGAAAAACGTGCCTCTGCTTTATTAGTCATTCTTTCTTTACAGGGGATGAAGCCTTTGGTGGTATTGCTGGTGAGCATTTTTTCAGACCGTCTAAACGACCATTCCCAATAGGGCAAAACGCGCCCATATGAGTAACGGGCTTCGAGTATTTCTCGATAGGGTTTCATTATTCGGGCAAAATTTGGGTAATCATGTCTGAAATCTTTTTCCGATAACCCAATCGGCACATTGATGTAGCGCGAATGTGATTTTGGTATGAGCAGATCAGCGTCTTTTGCCTTAACGACTTTCATGGTGGCGGCAATTTCATTCTGTGTCAAGCTATCAAGTTCTAGGTCTGGCACCCGGAATGCTTTATCGCAGCCGGATACCATCCCA
>JAITCS010000085.1 GCA_031282935.1 Cellulomonadaceae bacterium | reverse complement strand
TGATGTGCGGTGGTGGCTCCTCCACCACTTTCAGCAGCGCATTGAATCCCTCTTTAGTGACCATGTGAGCTTCGTCAATAATAAATATCTTGTAATGGTCACGGCTGGGAATGAAAGTGGCACGTTCCCGCAGTTCACGGGCAGCATCCACCCCACCATGTGAGGCGGCGTCAATCTCGACAACGTCAAGTGATCCCGTGCCGTTGCGCGATAGACTAATACACGAAGGGCATTGGCCGCATGGGGTATCTATGGGATTGTCAGCGGTATTCTTTTCGCAATTCAAGGTGCGCGCAAGAATTCGTGCCGAAGTGGTTTTGCCGCACCCGCGCGGCCCCGAAAATAAATAGGCGTGGTTCACCTTGCCGCTGCGCAAGGCGGCCGTGAGCGGCACCGTGACTTGACTCTGCCCAATCACCTCGGCGAAGGACTCAGGGCGGTATCGGCGGTACAGTGCCATGTTCATGTTCGAAGCCTAAAACTACCCACGGACAAGAACGCCTAGACGGCTCGGTTGTTGCCATTAATGTGCGCAAAACTCCACGCCGTTCCGCGTTCAGGCGTCGCCGCCCATTAGGGTTTGGCCTATGCATGGCGTGTATCAAAAGTCTCGTGAGGGTTTCCACCCCGCCACCCCGCCCGGTTTTTTCGCCTGTGAAGCCGCCGGGCTGCACTGGCTGGACGCTGCGGTGGGTGGCCCGCGCGTGGCGCAGGTGTTGGATTTCGGGCCGGACCATTTGGATTTGGAGTTCATCCCATCGGTTCATTCCATTGGCGACGCGGCTTTCAGTTTCGGCGCGAAATTGGCGAACATGCACAACGCGGGCGCTCCGGCTTGGGGTTCGTTGCCGCCGGGATTGAACGCAGACGGCGGAAACCCGTTGTCGGATCACGGCTTTTTTGGGCCGCTCGATTCGCCTATTCCGATGGAGGGCGGGCATTGGCACGATTGGCCTTCTTTTTATGGGGATGCCAGGCTTAAGGTAATTGCGCAGCAGGGCCACGATCGGGGCGTTTTCACTAATGACGATGTGGCTTTGTTTGATAAGGTGGCCGCTCGCTTACCGGAATTGGCGGGCGCTTCTTTAGACGATGTGCCTTCACGATTGCACGGGGACTTATGGAATGGCAACATTATGTGGTCGTTCGGTAAGGATCACTTGTGCGAGGTGGTGCTTATTGATCCGGCCGCGCATGGCGGACATCGGGAAACCGATTTGGCAATGTTGCGGTTATTCGGCGCCCCCCATTTGGCCGAAATCATGGCCGGTTATGAAAGCGTGAACCCGCTTGCTGACGGCTGGGAGGGGCGCATAAAATTGCATCAATTATATCCGATTGCCGTTCATGCGGTGTTGTTTGGCGGGCACTATTTGCCAGAAACTCGGGAAATCTTAAACTATTACGCCAACTTGGAAATCCCGCAGGGCACCGAGCCTGCCGATGGCGAGGATTTCGCGGCAGCGGCAGCCGCCGACGAAGAGCCAAACTAACACTACGCACAAGCAACCCTCAGGAGCTCCACTTGATTTTCAGAAAGAAACCCGTGATTGAATTACGCACGCCCACCGAACTTGAGCAGATGAAACCTGCGGGCCAATTCGTGGCCCAGGTGCTGCAAGCTTGCAAAGCGATTGCCAAGCCCGGCGTTAACCTGCTGGAAATTGATGCCTTAGCGCACCAGATGATTAAGGATCGCGGTGCTAAGTCGTGTTACATAGATTATCACCCGACTTTTGGGGCCATGCCTTTTGGGAAAGTCATTTGCACCTCAGTAAATGATGCGGTGCTGCACGGGCTGCCACATAACTATGTGCTCAAAGACGGCGATTTGCTGACCCTAGATTTCGCCGCTTCGGTGGATGGTTGGGTGGCCGATTCTGCGGTTTCGCTAATTGTGGGCCAAGACCCGGACGCGGCCCGGAAAGCGCGTTCGCAAAAACTTATTGACACCACTCAGGTTGCCTTGGAGGCTGGAATAAAGGCAGCGGTGGTTGGCAATAAAACCGGCGACATTTCTGCTGCGATTGCGCGGGTGGGGCACGCGGCTGGTTACGAAATAAACACCGATTTCGGTGGGCATGGGGTGGGCCGCGAAATGCACGGCGAACCCCATGTGCCCAACGATGGCCGGGCCGGGAAAGGGTTCCCGCTAAAGCCCGGTTTAGTTATCGCTATTGAGCCGTGGTTTTTAGAAACCACCGCCGAGATTTACACCGACAAAGATGGTTGGACTTTGCGTTCCCAAGATGGCAGTTTTGGTGCCCATTCGGAACACACCATCGCAATCACTAAAGATGGCCCGCTGATACTTACGAAGTGGTAACGGCGTTGCCCATCAGGTAATCAACCACTTTCGCTTCAAGCACAAACTGAGTAATGTAAGGCATACCAAATTCTTCCACGAATAAGGAATAGTCTGGCAAATAGTGTGCTAAATCTTCCTCGGTAACCGTAATGTTGGCGTCCTCCGCAATGGCCTGAATAACTAAGGCGGAGCGGGCGCTAGCCGCAATATCATCAGCAGAATTAGCCAGGAAATCCGGCAAGTTCTCAAACCCGACAAAGTTTTGCAAAAACTCATCCAAACCCATGCCCATCGAGATTGCGTAATCAGCAAAATGCCTGCTCAACGCCCCTTCTTGGTAAGCCAAAATCTCGGGCGGAATGGAGCTAACAGTTACCTGATTGCGCAGGAAATCTCGCACATATTCTTCCATCGCCGCAACCCGCAATTCGTCACCTAGCGCGGCGCGCATTTGTGCCACGGTACTCCAACCCAAATCGGCCCCAAAAGTTTCGGTGACAATTTGGTCGGTAAGTTCATCGCCTATTTCGTGTTCCTCAAGTAGAGCATCAACTGCGGTTTGCACTTGTTCCTCTGAAATATCGGTCACGGTTGCAGGGATTACGATATTCCGATAGTCGAATAGTTCCACATAATCGGAGGCGGTTATTCCCTCCCATTTTCCTTGCTCAGTAATACCGGCACTATAATCAAAGCCGGTGATCGCAGGGTCAATCGCTACCACATTTGGCAGGTCGGTTGGGGTTTCGTCCGCGTTCCTAGCGCGCGCTTGGATAACCAGCGCGGCGACAATCATTGCGACGAATAACACCAAGGCCAGGATAAGGCCGGTTGCCAACGGGTTATCTTTGGCAGCGGTACGGTAATTCACAAGAACTCCTCAAGGTCGATTACCCACACCTTAGCGGCTGAACCTCAAAACCACCTAAACGTTGCCTGGGAGGCGCCTGGGAATTCCGCGCGTTCGCAAAGCCAAGCTAACATCAAAGCCAGCGCGCACCTTATCCGAGGGCGGGCGCGTATTCGAGGCCACCCAAATAGGGCTGCAACGCTTTGGGAATCCGCAGGGAGCCATCGGGCTGCTGCAGGTTCTCGAACATGGCCACGAGCCAGCGCGTGGTAGCCAAAGTGCCGTTCAGGGTGGCAACAGTCTGGGTTTCCCCCGATTCCACCCGCTCCCGAACGCCCAAACGGCGGGCCTGGAAGGTAGAACAATTCGAGGTGGAGGTCAGTTCCAAATACCGCTGCTGCACTGGCAACCAGGCTTCGCAATCGAACTTGCGCGCGGCACTGGTGCCCAGGTCGCCAGCGGCGGTGTCAATCACCCGATAAGGCAATTCCACCTTTGCAAGCATTTCTTCTTCCATTGCCAATAAGCGCAAATGTTCTTGGGTAGCCAATTCGGGAGGGCAGTAAGAGAACATTTCGACTTTGTGGAATTGATGCACCCGAATAATTCCGCGCGTATCACGCCCACCGGCTCCGGCTTCACGCCTATAACAAGCGCTCCAACCCGCGAAACGAATAGGCCCATCTGAAAGGTCAATAATTTCATCGCTGTAATAACCGGCCAAAGCCACCTCAGAAGTACCCACGAGGTATTGGTCATCACGTTCCAGCCGATAAATTTCATCACTATGCGCGCCTAAAAACCCAGTGCCCCGCATAATCTCAGGCTTTACCAGCGTGGGCGTTATCATCGGAATAAAACCGTGCTGCACAGCCAAATCCATCGCGCAATTCAACAACGCCAGTTCTAGCCGCGCCCCAATGCCAGTCAAAAAGTAGAACCGAGCCCCGGAAACCTTTGCACCGCGTTCAGTGTCAACCGCTTTTAGCTTCTCGCTCATTTCCCAGTGCGGCAGCGGCTCGAAATCAGTGAATTGCGGTTGTCCGCCGATTTCTTTAATCACCAAATAATCAGCTTCGCCGCCCACCGGTGCGCCTTCAACCACATTCGGAATCTGATAAAGCAAATCGGAGCGCTTGGCTTCTGCCTCGCTGGCTGCCGCCTGGGCCGCCTTGACCTGCGCCGCTAAGTCTTTGGTTTCCGCTAACAGCGCAACTTTGGCCTCGCCCTTGGCTGCCGCCACATCTTTCCCGATGGACTTCTGCCGCGCCCGGAGCCCCTCAAAGGCCGTCAGGGCCTCCCGCTGGGCGGCATCGGCAGCCACAGCCTGATCCACTAAATCGGGGTTCTCGCCGCGCGCCCGCTGGCTCACGCGAATCGCCTCTGGGTCTGTGCGCAACAGTCGCAAATCAATCACAGGCGTTAACCTACCCATGTTTGCGCCGAATCCGTCCTTTGCTCGCCGCTAACGCGCAAATTTGCGCTGAAAGCCGCTAAACTTGCACATTATGGCATGGGAATGGTGGTTGGTGCTGCTTATAAGCACTGCGCTGTTCGCTATAGTTATGATTATGTGGCACCGAACTTGGGTGGTGAGCCATCGTTCGGCGTTGGGACGCGGGCCAAATCGCCCTGCATTACCGGCCGCCCAGGCGGAGGCTGCGACGCCGGTGACCCCAAAACAGAATGTCGCCTTAGTGGTTAACCCGATAAAGTCTGGGGCCGAGGATTTTATTGTCCAGCTTATTACGCTTTGTCGTTCCAACAATTTCTCGCCCCCTAAAGTTTATGAAACCACAGTTGAGAATCCGGGCGCCAAGCAAGCCATGACCGCTATTGCCGAGGGTGCCGATGTGGTTATTGCGGCTGGTGGCGATGGCACGGTGCGGTCGGTGGCTACGGCAATGGTGCATACCGGGGTGCCTATGGCCATCATTCCGTTGGGCACCGGGAATCTATTAGCCAGAAATCTCGACTTCCCAATTAGTTCAATGGATAAACTAATAAATATCGCGGTTTTCGGAAATAATACGCCAATAGATGTGGGCTGGGTGCAGATAACGCCCGAGGGCGAAAAGGAAACCAGCGGCGCAAACCCGAGTAAATGGGATCCGCAACTATTCACCGTGATTATCGGGGTGGGTTTCGATGCGGCCTTAGTACAGGATACCGAGGACAAACTTAAGCGGCGAATTGGCTGGTTAGCATATTTCATGGCTGCGGCCCAAAACCTCTATTATGATCTAGTAAAAGCCACGGTCACCATTGACGAATTCGCGCCCTCCGTTATTGAAGCGCGCACCATTATGGTCGGTAATTGCGGGAAATTGCCCGGCGGCGTTACGCTATTACCAAACGCGAAACTCGATGACGGCATGCTCGATTTGGCTGCCGTTGACACCAAAGCCGGTTTGACGGGCTGGGCGGGCTTATTCGGCACGGTGGTTTTGCAAGGGGCCGGAATTCACAGCGACAATTACCCCAAAACCGGCGAGATTCAATTCGCGCAGGCGGAACATGTGCGGGTGGAAATGGATCGCCCCGCGCACGCCCAAATTGACGGCGACCCCATCGGCATGGCCGAAATCCTCGACGCCTGGGTGGACAAAGGCGCCCTGCTGGTCCGCACCCCGCCTGCCTAATTTTCCAGTCATTTTTAGGCCACTACCCGCGCACAATTCCTTGATAAAGGGCGCGGTGCAACCGCGCACTGCTATTCCCTATCGAAGAAAAGTCCCGCAACTCCAAAAAACCGCTAATTACGCCAACAAGTAATTACCTAGCAATTACTTAGCATAATTGCGACTCGCGAAGCCCGCATTTGCTTACGCCTTCGCCAAATTCCTGATTTTCCTCAGCCGGAACTCCAACTCGATTATACGAGCATTGGCGCGCTCAAGTTGAGCAACCAACGCCTGCTCATCCATCCTTATACCCTCACTAGGTTGCATACCACGGTACCTATGGAGCCAGGCTATCAGGTAAGAGCGATCATCATTTGCCGGGCCTTCAAACCATTGAGAACAAAGGCGATATCGCTTGCCATTTATCACTAGTGGCGCTTTATAATATCGTTGTGGCTCATAGTCAGACCACTCGCGAACCAATAGCGGATATTGGATGTGGAGGGCCTCTTTCGAGTATTCTTTGTTCTGCAAGCGTTCGATCTCAGCGTCAGGGACTTTTCCACTCTCCAGCGTATCCCGAAGTATTGTCCGTGCGATCTTTCCTATTTTTAGGTGAGCGAAAGAATCTGCATCGCCATACGCACCCTGATCGACTTTTTTGCTTGCGTGATATGCCCTAAACATTTCTTCCATAAGGTATCTACAGATTCCAGAACAGCTCGACAGTAGCATTGGGTGGGAATGTCGCGTCAAAGAACGAAATCTCAAAACGTGCGGACCTGCCCGCCGGAAGTCGCTCTATACTGCCGCTGTCAATAGCAATGACACTGCCTGCCGAGTTTCGTACTATAGCAACAACGCTTACCCATGTCTGATCGCTTTCAAACGAGGAGTTTGCTATTCCTGATACTGTGCTGCTGAACCGTTCTGACCGAATTTGGGCATTATTGAACTCAATAGCACCCCAATCGCTGTCGGTGATGCATATGGCGTCGTTAGCATTAGGTCCGCGAACCTCTATCCGATCAATTAAGTCAGAACCAACTGACGTAAACATGCCGTGGATGCCTGTCAACCCTGGTAGTAACGTCGTCCACCTCGTCGATGAGTCCAGAAGAGTGTTGTTAGCGTCAAAGGCTTCAATAGTTATCCTCTGACTTGACGGAAAATCACGACCGCCATTAAAGACGCAGTTACTATTGGGGTTGTCAATCACCACAGCCCAACTCCACCAACCATCAAGCCATGCATCGCGGAGAGTAACTGCTTCACGGACAATAGGCATCCGAACCACACGGCCCGCGTTTAGCGTAAGGGTGCGATCCGAAAATCCGCTACGACGCGCGGTGACCCGTACGGAGAGTTCTGTGCCAGCGTCGGCATTCCGGATCGTGTAGGTACGATTGGTAGCGTTAGGGATCGGGTTGCCACTTCGTAACCACTGGTATCGCCAGCCGGTAGGTTCCGGAGTGAAAACCCCGCTCC
>JAITCS010000074.1 GCA_031282935.1 Cellulomonadaceae bacterium | reverse complement strand
CGCTGGCTCCGGAATCCCGGCCTCACGCAACCAGCCAGATTTTTCGAGCGCGGCGAAGATGGCGTCCGGTTCCTCCATGCGCCCAATGCCCGAATCGGACCCCGTTAATCGCCCCTGAGCAGGGCCGATGATTTGCACCCCCCGCGCACTGAGCGTGGCTACGTTGGCCTTAGTGGCCGGGTTCTCCCACATTTGGGTGTGCATTGCGGGCGCCAAAACGACCGGACACTCGCCGACCAGCACGGTCGCGGCGAGCAAATCATCGGCCCGCCCCACCGCCATGCGGGCGATAAAATCTGCCGTCGCAGGAGCCACAATAATTAGTTCAGCGCTTTGGCCTAATTGCACGTGCTCCACGCCGGGCACATCGTCGAAAACCGAAGTGTGAACCGGCTGCCCCGACAACGCCTCCCACGTCGGAGCGCCCACAAATTTCAGCGCCGAATGGGTTGGTATTACCCGCACCGAATGACCGGCCTCACGCAATAGGCGCAGCAGCAACACCGCCTTATATGCGGCAATCCCGCCGGTAACGCCTAATACGATTCGCATTTTTTAGGTATTGCTAAATCTCTTCAGATATTGCTATATCTCTTCAGATTCGGTATCTTCATCGTGAATAGACTTGGTGTAAAGCAAGCCAGAGTTAATCTCACGCATCGCAATGGATAACGGCTTTTCTTGCCCATGCACGTCAACTAGTGGGCCAACGTTTTCCAGCAAGCCCTCATTTAGTTGGGAATAATAAGAGTTGATTTGACGCGCCCGCTTTGCCGCATAAAGCACCAAACCATATTTGGAATCGGTCCTGTCAAGCAATTCGTCAATGGGCGGATCGGTAATGCCAATAGGTTCGGAAACGGTGCCAGCCATAAAAGCTCCTCAATTCAACACGCCGTGCCCGCGATCTAGATGCGATGTTAAAAACGCGCAGCACAACGTAAAGTAGTATTCTGCCTGGCACTATACCAGACGCTGACCTGGCGCTGAGTATTCTGGCGTCGAAACGCCCATAAGCGCCGCCAACTCATCAGCCGCCTTTGCCACGGTGTCGTTCACAATCACGGCGTCAAACTCGCCCTCCGCCGCCATCTCGATGCGTGCCGTTTCCAGCCGTTTGGCCCGCTCCTGCTCCGATTCGGTGCCCCTGGTGATCAGGCGCTGCTGCAAATCCGAGAAATTGGGCGGCGCCAAAAACACAAAACGCGCGTCAGGCAAACTGTGGCGCACCTGCCGCGCCCCCTGCAAATCAATCTCAAGCAACGTCGGATCCCCAGCCGCCACGTGCTCCAAAACTGGTGCGCGCGGAGTGCCGTAGTAGTGCCTGCCGTGCACCCGTGCCCACTCCAGCAACTGACCAGCGGCAATGGCCCCCTCAAACTCAGCCAAGGTGACAAACAGGTAATGCACCCCGTCAATTTCACCGGGACGCGGCGGCCGCGTGGTCATAGAAACCGACATCCAAACCTGCGGGTAGCGCCGACGCATCTCCGTGACCACAGTGCCCTTGCCCACAGCCGTCGGGCCAGCCAAAACCGTGGGCCTATTGCTGGACGATGACACTTGGCGCTAACCGCGAGGGTCGAAACGGTCAATGAGAGCGGCAGTTTGGTGCGGCCCCAAACCACGCACGCGGCGAGTTTCCGCGATCCCGATATCCTCCATGATTTGGCGCGCCTTTACCTTGCCCACCCCTGGGAGCGCTTCCAGCATTGCCAGCACTTTCAATTTCCCGATATATTCATCTGTTTGGCCTTGCTCGATTACTTCACGAAGCGAGCCTTGCGAATGTTTTAGGCGATTCTTTACTTCAGCACGCACACGGCGAGCCTCAGTCGCTTTCTCCAAAGCGGCTGCGCGTTGTTCCGGAGACAAAGTCGGAAGTACCATTAGATTATCCTTTCGTGGCGCTCGCTTTCAGCGCCGCTTGGTCTTATTACTTTCCGTAGCTGTGGAAATCACCAAAAGTCCAACCAGTCCACTTTCCATTTTCGCATATCTTACGATATTGTTCACACGCTAAATCTTTTATTGCATCGGGAACCGCTTTACCCTTAGTGGGTTCCACCGTGTAACTCTGCCCCACCGCGAATGGGAAAATCGGATTTATCTCGATTACGCTGCCGCCCTTTTCGCCCACCGATAGTACCTTACCTGGCCCAACCTGTGTGCTGAATCCCGAAGCGGACAACACCTGCACCTCAAAACTGCCGTCCACATTTCGGCTCACTTTACCGAACTTACCGATTTGCGCAGACTGATAAAAGCAGATCGCGGTTGGACACTCAAAGTTGGCTGGCAGCGAATTGTTGTAATTAGCCATAGCTAATTCGCTGTAGGTAAAACTGCCGTCCTGGGCGATTCGTAAATCGTATGCAACATCACCAGTACCCGAAAGCATGGTGTAGCCGCCAACAAGCCGACTAAATAGGGCCGCATCAGATTCCGGAATGAGGGTTTTGTGTTCTAAAACAATAGCGCTGGGATTTGAGGTGACAGTAGTGTTTCGGTTTCCAAGTTTTTCTGCGGTAACTTTTACCGAAATCCGCTGCCCAAGATCCGCCGCTTTTACGGTGTAGTCTTTTGCAAAAGCGTCTGCGATTTGCACCCCATCTCGATACCAGCGATATGCGTATGCCTTAGGCGTAGGCGTAAAGCCCGTGGCCGCAGCAGTCAATTTGTGGCCCACCCGAACTACGCTGTACGGGCTCACAATCTTTACCTTACCGCCGGTGAACGACGGCAGTTCCGCAGGTAGGGTCACGGCTTTGACGCCACCATCAGATTGGGGGGCCGCAAACGCGGTACTTCCGGTGGCCAGTGCGCCCACCATCGCGCCCAGTGAAGCGGCAAGCGTCAGGGCCAACATCGCGCAGAGCGCACCTTTGCGCCCTTTAGCAGTATCCATGATCATCTCCCGAGAGCTCGGCGTGTCCTCACTAAAATCTTGTTCTTAAGGAGCAGAATATACTTGGATTAGTGTTTTCGCACGTCGAAGCGGCAAGTCGGTGCAGCTTTCGCTTTGATCGCCTTGTTAGCCGCTCCCTCAAACGCCCATTTCTCAGGTTTGAGTTTTGGGCAGGATTACGGGGTTACGGGGTTAGTCGCGGAGGGCTGCGGTCACGGTTTCTCTGCTACGGTTGGTGGCAGCTCGCAGGGCCGCGACATCGGGGCCAGCTTTCAGGATTTCTCTTGACGATGAGGCGAGGACATTATGCCGCGCCGAGCCGAATACCGAGCGCAACTCCGCTGGCCCACCCCCTTGGGCGCCCACTCCGGGCGCGAGTAACGGCCCGTGTACTGCGGTCAAATCTGTGGCGGTTTGCCTTGCCGCCTCACCGATGGTTGCTCCGACCACCAGGCCGACCGAACCCAACGGAAGTGCTGGGGATTGGGCCGAATCAGCGCCGGAGGTGGGCTTGTTTTGCCAACCTTGATTCGCAATATCGGCGGCGTTTAGGGCGGCGGCGGCAGCAGCAATCTCGGCAGCCACGGCCTGATTCGTGGCCGGGGAAATGGCATGTTGCACGCTCGCGCCCTCGGGGTTTGAGGTGAGGCAGAGGATGAAAACGCCGCGCCCGGTTTGTCGAGCTTTGTCTATCGCGGGTGAGAGGGAGCCGAAACCCAAAAATGGCGATAGGGTGACGGCGTCTGCCGCCAGGTCGGAACTGTCCGACAGGTAGGCGTCCGCGTAGCCCTCCATCGTCGAGCCGATGTCCCCTCGTTTCGCATCCACAATGCACAGAGTGCCTAGTTCCCGGGCGTTTTGCACCACTTCGGCTAGCACGGCCACCCCGCGAGCGCCGTGGCGTTCAAAGAGCGCGCTTTGGGGTTTGACTGCGGCAGCCAACCCGGCGGTCGCTTCGAGTACCGCGAATGAGAACGCTCGCAGGCCAGCCGCGTCATCGGGCAAACCCCAGGCCTGCAACAAACCGGGGTGGGGGTCAATGCCCACGCAGAGCGGGCCTAGTTCATCCATCGCGGCGCGCAGGCGCTGCCCAAAGGGCGTGGGAACCATGCTGACATCCTTTCCTGACTTCTCGCTTCTTCGCATCAACTAGCGTCAACTCGTGTCAACTGGTTGCGCTGAGAACCCCATCGAAGACAACTGGCGTACCGCGCAAGAACGTCGCAACCACCTTACCCGGCAATTCCGTGCCAACAAAAGGCGTGTTCGACGACGCGGTGGCCTGCGCCCTGGGGTCAATCATGCGCTTAGCGTCCGGGTCAACCAAAACCAGATTCGCCGGCTCCCCCACTGCGATGGGACGGCCCTGCTCGTGGGATATCCGACCGATCCGCGCCGGAGTCACGGACATCACCCGCGCCACATCGGCCCAGGTCAACAAGCCCGGCTCGACCATCGTCTTGACGACCACCGAGAGGGCGGTTTCCAGACCTGTCATCCCGAAAGCGGCGTACGCCCACTCGCAATCTTTATCCTCGACCGGGTGCGGAGCGTGATCGGTGCCGACAGTGTCAATCGTGCCATCGGCCAGACCCTCGCGGAGCGCTCGCACGTCATCAGCGGTGCGCAGCGGCGGATTCACCTTGAAGATGGGGTTGTACCCCCGCGCCGACTCGTCCGTCAAGGCCAGATGATGGGGGGTGACCTCGGCGGTGACGTTGATGCCGCGCTGCTTGGCCCAGCGGATGATCTCGACACTGCCTCGGGTGGAAACGTGGAGCACATGCAGGCACGAGCCCACATGTTCGGCTAGTAGAACATCGCGGGCGATGATGGATTCCTCTGCCACTGCGGGCCAGCCAGCCAGCCCAAGCTCGGAGGAAACCACCCCCTCGTTCATTTGCGCGCCCACCGTCAAAGAAGGCTCCTGCGCGTGTTGGGCGATCACCCCGTCGAAGGCCTTGACGTACTCGAGCGCCCGGCGCATGACCACCGAATCGGAAACGCAATGCCCGTCATCGGAAAAAACGCGAACCTTGGCGCGCGAGTTTGCCATCGCCCCCAATTCGGCCAACTGCTCCCCGCGCAAACCTACCGTCACTGCGCCGACCGGGTGTACATCCACCAAGGCGGCGTTTTGGCCGAGCCGCCACACCTGCTCGACCACGCCAGCGGTATCCGCCACCGGATTGGTGTTTGCCATCGCAAAAACGGCGGTGTACCCGCCCAGAGCGGCCGCTTTTGAGCCGGACAGCACGGTTTCGGCGTCCTCGCGGCCCGGTTCGCGCAGGTGCGTGTGCAAATCCACGAAACCGGGCAGCAGGATGTGGTCTTTGCCGTCCAGTTCCCAGAATTCGTCGTCCGACGGGAGTTCCCCGGGGTGTCCGGTTTCCTGACTTACGGGCGTAATGTTTGAGATCACACCGTTCGTAACAGTGATATCTACCGGCTCAACACCGTAGGGGCGCACATTCGCCAGCCGAAATGAATTGGACCTCATGCTCGTTTCACTCCTTGCCAGCCAAAAGTAGGTATAGGGCAGCCATTCTTACCGCGACCCCGTTTGCTACTTGCTCAACGATTACAGATTGCGGAGAATCGGCGGCTTCGGCGCTTATCTCAAGTCCACGGTTCATGGGGCCGGGGTGCAAAACTATTCCGTGCTTGGGCAGCACTTCCAGGCGTTTGCGATCCAGACCGTACAGCCGAGTGTATTCCTGCGCGCTCGGCAAAAACGCACTTGAGCCGCCGCCCATGCGCTCGCGCTGCACCCGCAGCATCATCACCGCGTCCGGTTTCGCTGCGAGTGTGGCGTCCAGATCGTAACTGAGTTTGGCGGGCCAAGTTTCGGCGCCCACGGGCAGCAGGGTGGGCGGGGCCACCAAAGTTACGTCAGCTCCGAGAGTCTTGAGCAGCCAAACGTTCGACCTGGCCACGCGAGAGTGGAGTACATCGCCCACGATGGCCACCTTCAACCCGTCCAGGCCCTGCCCCAACGCGTCGGGGCCAACCAGATGCCTGCGCATCGTGTACGCGTCAAGCAGAGCTTGGGTGGGGTGCTGATGAGTGCCATCCCCGGCGTTCAGGATGGCGACCCCAGGATGGTCGGAGCCGTAAAAACTGCTGCCGGTGAGCCACCCCGAATGAGCCAACTGGTGGGCGGCCCCAGAGGCTGCCGACCTCACCACTACGGCGTCTGCGCCCATCGCGTTCAAGGTGAGCGCCGTGTCTTTGAGGGACTCCCCTTTCGACGCGCTGGAACCCTTGGCGCTGAAGTTGATCACGTCGGCAGATAAACGTTTTGCGGCTGTTTCAAACGAAATTCGGGTTCTGGTGGAATCCTCAAAAAACAGATTAACTACGGTGCGCCCCCGCAAGGTCGGGAGTTTCTTTATTTCCCGTTCTTGCGTGGCGGCCATTTGCGCAGCGGTATCAAGAATGTCAATCGCATCAGCGCGAGATAATTCGGCGGTAGAAAGAAGGTGCTGCATTGGGTTTACCTGCTATCCGCTCGTGGCCTGCGCAGCCGGACTAATGATAATGTCATCGGAACCATCCGTTTCTACTAAACGGACACTCACTCGTTGATTATCCGGCGTTGGCAGCGCTATCGCCACAAAGTCGGCAGCGATAGGCAGCTCCCTTACTTCCCGGTCAACGAGCACCGCGAGGCGAACCACTGCCGGGCGCCCGAGGTCGTAGAGCGCGTCTAGGGCCGCCCGCACCGTGCGCCCCGAAGCCAAGACATCATCCACCAGGATGACAGTTTTGCCGTCAATTTTAGGTGTTTCGGTTTTGCCAACTGCCCGGGTGGGCTGCCGGTTCAGGTCGTCACGATACATCGTGATGTCGAGTTGCCCGATGGCCTCGCCTGGATTGAATCCGGGCGCTTTGGCATGGAGCGAGGCGGCAAGCCGACTTGCCAGCGGTACGCCCCTTTTTGGAATACCGAGAATGACGATGTCGTTCACCTGAGGGGTTGCCGCCAGAATTTCTGCGGCCATTAGTGAAATGGCTTGGTTGATGTCAATGTTTTCCATTTTACTCCACCAACATTGGCTTTAGTTTGGCAATTCTATCTAGTAACCCATTGACAAAAGCCGGGGAATCGTCAGTGGAAAGCCGGGCCGCTAAGGAGACGGCCTCGTCCACTGCCACCGACTCGTCAACTTCCGGGTTATACAGCAATTCCCACACCCCGATCCGCAACAGTTCTCGGTCAACGTTGGGCATCCGAGCCACCGGCCACTTGGTGGAGTAGGTGGACAGCACCTCGTCAATCCGTTCTACATTTTCCGTAACCCCCGTGACAATCTGCGCGGTGTACGGCCTGATGTACGGAGTTTCGGGATTATCCTTCTCGTTCCCGCCGTGCTCAAGCCTGTCTTGGAGCAGCTCTGTTGGGGAAACTGAGCGCATGTGCGCCTCGAACAGTAATTCGAGGGCAGCCTGACGAGCTTTGCGGCGGGTGCCGTCTTTCTGGGAACCTTGCGGGGGCCTAGACACTATTCGTTGACCCGGCCCAAGTAGGAACCGTCGCGGGTGTCCACTTTGATCTTGGTGCCTTCAGTCAAGAACAGCGGCACTTGAATCTCGCGGCCCGTTTCCAGGGTCGCAGGCTTGGTGCCGCCGGTAGCGCGGTCGCCCTGCAGCCCCGGCTCTGTGTAGGTCACCTCAAGTATTACCGAAGCGGGGAGTTCCACGTATAGTGGCGTTCCCTCATTCATTGCGATCATAGCGTGATTGCCTTCAAGGAGGAAGTCCTTCGCGTCGCCAATCACAGCGCCCGGAATGTGAATCTGGTTGTAGTCATCGTCCATGAACACGAAATCGTCACCATCAGCATACGAATACATGTAGTCACGGCGATCCACGCTAGCGGTCTCGATCTTGGCTCCAGCGTTGTAGGTTTTGTCCACCACCTTGCCGGTCACCACGTTCTTCATTTTGGTGCGCACAAAGGCACCGCCCTTGCCAGGTTTTACATGCTGAAATTCGATAACCGTCCAGAGCTGACCGTCAATCCTTAGCACAGTCCCATTTTTGATGTCGTTAGAGGTAGCCACGTTAGGTGATCATACTCTATTCGCGCCGCACACCAAAACCACCCTGCCTATCGTGTCCAGTCCCAGTGACATATTCTTTGGCCAAGCCACCGGCTGCCGTGAGTAATGCTAGTGCCGAAATCGTCAGCAAACCGACCCGCCAAAGCTGCACTCTGGGGCCCAGCAACCGCACCTGCCCAGGTGGCTCCATCGGAATAGGCGCCATGTGGGTGGCGTGGGTTGCGATGGTGGTCCCATACACCCCGTCACCAAACTCCCCGGTCGCTTGGAGGTTCGCGGCGACCGTAGAAGCAGCCGCCCTAATGGCAGGCAAAGACGCATAGCCGTCATCCCCAGGGCAGGTGGAAAGGCCAACATCGCGATGCGCGAGAATCACTGGGAGCGTGTAACTGCCCCCGGCGCTGAACCGGAGTTGCGTGGCGCGCGCAGTGAATGA
>JAITCS010000054.1 GCA_031282935.1 Cellulomonadaceae bacterium | reverse complement strand
AAATGACCTCATCCCTGATGATGTCATGCAGGCCGGGCAGAACTTGGTCAATCGTTTGGCGGGTCTATTCGGTGGCACCGGCACGGCCACCCCCGAACCAGAACCCGACCAAGAATAGTACGCTAACCTATTTTGCTACGCCGGTTCCCGTTGATACGCTGGTTGCTGTGAGCACTTCCGTCCAAAACAATCCGCTGCCGCCCGATAGTCCTGCGCGCGTTGAGCCAACCTCAGTTGCGGCGCTGGTAGGGGCATTAAGCAGGGGGCAATCGGCGGCGGGTCGCCGCCGCGTGGTGTTCATTGATGTGGACGGCACCTTGATGGATCACGAGATCATTGACCCGTTGGCGCCTGCGGCCATAGCTGCCGCGCGCGCCAACGGGCACCTCGTGTTCGTTTGCACCGGGCGTTCCATCAACGGCATTGACCCCGCGCTCGGGGAAATCGCGTTCGACGGTTGGGTCACCAGCGGTGGCGCTTCCGCGCGCGTTGGCGATGTCGTGGTGCATCGCTCCACCATGGGCGTTCAAGCCGTGCAGCGCATGATTGACTTCTTTGAGGAACACCAGATTCAATACATTCTGGAATCCGATGAAGGGGTGTATTGTTCCAGCGCGGTGCGGGAACTCTTTGAGACATTTTGGCGAGAGCGCCTCGCACATCACGCCGAGGAAATGGCCGCTATCGGCTTTGATTTGGATACCTCAGATAGGGAAAGATTTCTGCATTTCCTCCCCTTGGAACAAGTAGATTTGGAAACGGTTTCTAAAGCTACGTTCATTTCTCGGGAATCCGATAGTTATGAGTTCTCTTTTTCTCACCTGGGTTCCTCCTACCACTTAGTGCCCGGTTCTATCCCGATGCCCGGCGGGTCAAGTGGCGAGATTTCTGCACTGGGTATCACCAAAGCCACCGGCATTGAAGCGATTCTGGCTTACCTCGGCATGGACGCTGTTGATGCAATCGGCATTGGCGATTCCTGTAACGATGTGGAGATGTTTGACCTTTGCGGGGTCGCGGTTGCTATGGGAAACGCCTCGCCCGAGTTGCAGGCCAAAGCCGACTACGTAACCACCCCGGTGCTAAAGGGCGGCGTCCGCGACGCGCTCAGACATTTCGGCCTGATAGACTGATTTCAAGTGATAACCACTAAAACAGCTCCCGACGAGCACACCACTAACGAGATATGGGACGTGCTTGACGAGAAAGGCAACAAAACTGGGCGTTATCACGAACGTGGGCGAAAGATGGGAAGCGGGGATTATCACCTTGTGGTCCACGTTTGGAAGCACAACGGCAGAGGCGAATGGCTGATTGACAAACAAACGCACAGAAGCCCCGACGATGTTTGGGGCGGCAAATGGGAAACTACGGGTGGAAGCGCTGTCGCCGGTGAAGACAGCCTGACAGCCGCTCTGCGGGAGGCGAATGAGGAACTCGGCATTGACCTCGACCCCGCAAAAGGCGTGTTGTTCCGCCGTTTTGCCCATCAAAGCTTGAACGATGGACACTCTTATCTGCTTGACGTTTGGGTGTTTGATCATGAGTGCGCGATTGACGACCTTAGTTTTCAAGAGGGCGAAACCAGCGAGGCAATGTGGGCGACTGCCGAAAAAGTCCGCGAGTTGATATCGAATAACGAATTTTTCGATATAGACTATTTCGATGAACTAACAAAAGAATGGACTTAAACACCCCCCCGCCTTAGTAATTCGACTGCGCGGTTGCACCGCGCCCTTTTACGTGGCGAAATCCGGGTGGGCAGCGGCCTAAAATAGTCAGCCAGCTACGGCCTCGATGGCCCCGCCAAAGCGCCGATTACGTTTCGCGAACGCCGCGCAAGCCGCCCAGAGATCACGGCGATCAACATCCGGCCACAGCTTCGGGATAAACATAAACTCCGCATAAGCGGATTGCCATAACATAAAGTTAGAAATGCGTTGTTCGCCCGAGGAGCGCAGGAATAAATCAATGTCCGGCAATTCCGGCACGTAAAGATGATTCTGAATTGTTTGCTCAGTAATCCGAGCGGGGTTCAATTTCCCGGCAGCAACTTTCCGCGCAATGGCAGCCGTAGCATCGGCGAGCTCCGCCCTGCCCCCATAATTAATGCACATAGTCAAAGTGCAGCGCGCATTTTTGGCGGTTTGCGCTTCGGCGACCTCCAATTCCTTTATCACCGAGCCCCAGAGGCGAGGCCGCCGCCCAGCCCACCGGATTCGCACGCCCCAACTGTCGAAAGCATCGCGTCGCGCCCGAATGGTGTCCCGGGAAAACCCCAACAAAAACCGCACCTCTTCCGGGGATCGCCGCCAATTCTCGGTGCTGAATGCATAGGCGCTGACATTCTGGATGCCGAGTTCCACCGCGCCCGCCACCATCTCGAACAGGCGCCGCTCCCCCTCTTTGTGCCCCTCAATGCGCGGCAACCCGCGCTCATTCGCCCACCGGCCGTTGCCGTCCATCACCAAAGCGACATGTTTCGGCAGCAATTCGGGCGCAATCAAGGGCGGGGTGTGCCCGGGCAAAGCTGGGGGCGCTACCACCATGCTCAGCGTATCCCACTTCCGGGCCGCACAAAAAGCGGAACCGCCGTTGTTGAGCCAGTTGAGGCCTCGACCGCCGCCCAAGTGTCCAATTTCCAGCCCATGCGGATTATCGCTTCGAGTTCTTTGCCGATCTCTTCATGCCCCATCCCTTTCACAATTCCAGTTCGCGGGAACGGTAGGGTGGCCACAAACACTTGCGCGCCGGAATCCCAGGCGGTTTGGGCCGCCATCTGCACGCGATCCTCGCGCGGTCGTTTGGGTTTCGCTAATGATCCGCCTAATGATCCAATGGGCACGCCGCGATGCTATCACGCCCCGATTGCGGGCAGGTGTTTGAGCGCCTGTATGTCGCGCTCCAAATAGTGTTGCGAATACGCGGCCACAATCCCGGCGGCGGCCCGCTGCGTGCGCGCAGACGCTTGGTCAGCCACCGCCCAATCCCCACTGAGCAGCGCGCCCAGCAGCTCAACAGTTTCCGGCGCGGGCGCCATAGCACCGGGCGGGCGGCAACGGCCACAAACCGAACCGCCCAAAGGAATCGAAAACGCGGAATGGGGGCCAGGCTCACCACAGCGGGCGCAATCAAAGGCAGACAGCGCCCAACCAGCCACCGCTAAAGCTCGCAACAGATAACTGTTTAGCACTAAAGCCGCATTATGTTGGTTATTCGCTAACGCTTTCAGGGCACCCACTAAAAGCCAGTATTGACTTATAGCCGGTTCACCTTCTTCGGGCACCAATTTATCGGCAGCCTCTAGTATGGCTGCCCCGCTTGTATATAAATCGAAATCGGCGATAATGGGTCCAGCCAAAGCCGCAATAGTTTCGACTTGCGTAACGGTATCTAAATTACGCCCAACATAACATTGCACGTCCACATACATGAAAGGTTCGAGCCGCGCCCCGATTCTCGATTTCGTGCGGCGCACGCCTTTGGCTACGGCTCGTATTTTGCCGTGCTCTCGCGTGAGCAGCGTGATGATCCGGTCGGCCTCCCCAAGTTGATGGGTGCGCAACACCACGCCGTCATCGCGATAGGTAGGCATGTGCAATCAGTGTTATCAAGCGCTGAAACTCCGGCGGTCCGCTCGGTTCACGGCTGAGATTATGGCCCGCAGGGTGGCGCGCGTGATTGACGGGTCAATCCCAACCCCCCACAGGGTTTCGCCCCCGATGGCGGCCTCAATGTAGGAGGCGGCGTAGGCGTCCCCGCCCTCTGCCAACGCGTGCTCGGCGTAGTCGAGCACCGATACGGTTACGTCGAGCGCCGCCAAAGCGTCAATGAACGCCGCTACTGGGCCGTTGCCCGTGCCCCGCAACTCCTTCTCGACCCCGTGATCCACCACCACCACTTCCATTTCGGTGGAGTGCTCACTGTCGGTCACGGTCTTGGTGCCCCGCAGCCGCAGCCGACCCCACAATTCCAGGCGGTCGCCGACGGTGTGCGCGGCAATCCCCTCGTCAACTGCCAAGTATTCGTCGGCGAAAATCTGCCAAATGTCATCCCCCGTGACTTCGCGCCCCTCAGTGTCGGTAACCCGTTGCACCACGCCCGAGAACTCGATTTGCAGCCGTCTTGGCAGATCGAGCGAGTGCTCTTTTTGCAAGAGGTACGCGATTCCGCCTTTGCCTGATTGGGAGTTAACGCGAATAACCGCCTCGTAACTGCGCCCCACGTCTTTAGGGTCAATGGGCAAATAAGGCACCGCCCAAGTCAATTCATCACTGTTAATGCCTTGTTCCGTGGCTTGGGAAGCCATTCTTTCAAAGCCCTTTTTAATCGCATCCTGATGCGATCCGCTAAATGCCGTGAATACGAGATCACCGGCGTACGGGTGGCGTTCGTGAACCCCTATTTGGTTGCAATACTCAACGGTGCGCCTAATTCCGTCAATACCGCCATCGACAGTGAAATCGATTTGCGGGTCAATCCCTTGACTGAACAGGTTCAGCCCTAAAGTAACAAGGTCAACGTTTCCGGTGCGCTCCCCGTTACCGAAAAGGCAGCCCTCTATTCGGTCAGCGCCAGCCTGATAACCGAGTTCTGCGGCCGCCACGGCAGTACCGCGATCATTATGCGGGTGCAAAGACAGCACCACATTTTCTCGATTATCGAGGTGGCGGCTCATCCATTCAATGGAATCGGCATAAATGTTGGGCGTGGCCATTTCTACTGTGGCAGGCAAGTTTATGATAACTGGGCGCTCATGGGTGGGTTGAAACACCTCAATGATCGCGTTACAAACCCGCGCCGCAAACTCAAGTTCAGTGCCAGTATATGATTCTGGGGAATACTCAAAATAAAACTTGGTTTCAGGCTGTTGGTGGGCCAACTCCTGGCAAAGTTGGGCTGCCGATACCGCAATATCAACAACGCCATCCATATCGGTTTTGAAGACAACCTCGCGCTGCAAAACGGAGGTGGAATTATACAGGTGGATGATTACCTGCTTCGCGCCCCGAATGGACTCAAAAGTGCGCGCAATCAAATGCGGCCGACACTGAGTTAAAACCTGGATAACCACATCGTCAGGGATCAAATCCTCTTCAATCAACTGCCGAATAAAGTCGAAATCAGTTTGCGAAGCAGCCGGAAACCCGACCTCAATCTCCTTGTAACCCATCTTGACTAACAACTGGAACATCCGTAACTTGCGTTCGGGATCCATTGGCTCAATAAGGGCCTGATTGCCGTCCCGCAAATCAACTGCGCACCAGCGCGGCGCCTTTGTGATGCGATTATTCGGCCAGGTTCGATCCGGCAGGTTCACCTCTATTTGCTCATGGTAAGGCACATAGCGATGCGTGCGCATTGGCGATGGGCGCTGCGGGTTTTGTACTGCAAGTCCGGACACGACGCCAGAATACTCCTTTCCACGGTGGAACTAGGCAGCCTCAGGTGGTTGCGGCGCCGCTTGGCCGGAACTTGGCACTCCCTTGCGCTGGCGACAACTGCGGGTGCGCGTTGGCGGGGCTGGTTAGGCGCTCAGGCGCAGGGCTCGGCGGTCAAGCGCTACATCAACATCGGGGTCATTGAGGGCAGCCAGCCAGTCCAGCAGTGTGGCATCAGCGCCGGGATTCGCAGCGACTAGGGGGCGCAGGTGAGGGGCTTCGGCGGCGATTCGCTCCAGCAGATCGTGGTTGGTGCGCGGATCTAGGGCCTGCTGCGGCGTCCACTTGGGGCGGGTCAGTGGCACCACTTGAGGGTTTTCGTGTTGGCGTGGCGCTGAGTTTTCGACTGGAACTGGCTCGAATTTGTGCGGCTGCGGGGCCGGGGCCGCGTTAGGCTGACTGACCGCTTTCTGCTGACTGACCGCTTTTGGTTGGGGTGCCGCTGTCGGCTGCGGGGGTGCAGCTTGGGCGCGGTGTGCAAGGCGATTTCCGGCTGGGTTCGCGGTTCGGTTGCCCAAACGAACGCTCGGCATGTTCGATATGTTCGACACGTTCGTCCCAAGCGGCACAAGCGGCGCGGGCCACGGCGGCGAGGTGGGCGACGGGGACGGGAGGGCCGACGCAGGCAACGTGGTGCGGTGTTGGTTTGGCCCGACGACGCCCTTGCCGCTTGCCGATTTTTGACGACCCTCTGCCTGTACGCCCAGCCCATAAACGCCGCTGAGCGCTAAAGCTCCAGCAATTCCATAAAGTGCGCCAATTTGACCGCTAATCGCAAACGAAATGATTGTAGCTGTAACTAGCCCGCCAAAGAGCCAGCCGATAACGTTTCGCAATTTTGGGCCAAGCAGCACCGCAGCGCCAAAAAGCGTTAGCAACGGGCCGAAACTGGTTGTCGCATATCCAAATATCCTCCCACCCAAATACCAGGCGGAAATCGCTAGCAAAGGAATAATAAGTGCCCGCGAAATTGCTGGCTTCTGCAACCAAGTGACGCCAGAAACGCTACTAGCCAAATGGGGTAGCAGCAAAGCAAAGATAACCAAAGCGGCTGCGATTATCACAATCGGGTTATCAAGCCCGATCAAGGTGTCAGCCCAAGGGAGCTGCACCCCCACTAACACGGCTAAAAAGGCCGCCGCCTGACGCAAGGCAACGTGCGAGAGAGTAATTGGAGGTACGCTGGCAAATTTCCGAGGAACCTTAGCGCTGCTCATGGCCGCATTGTAACGCTGCTCTAGGGCAAAACCGGCGACGCCGAGCGGAGAAATTTGCAATTAAATCTGCGTCAAAAACGGCGGTGAGGCTTTTGGGTACTATCCATTGAGAACGCTTGAAACCAGTAGCCCCAAACCGACTGCAACCAGGCTCAACACGAGATTAGCCGCAGCAGAAAGCAAAGCCTTTCGTTGTTGTCCGGCCCGCTGCAGTGTCACAAAGTCAACTGTCGCCGTCGAGAACGTGGTAAAGCCGCCGCAGAACCCTGTCGCGAGCAATAGTCGCCACAGCTCGCCATTCATTGCCTGCGCGCCAGCAACTAGACCAGTAATAACTCCGATAAGGAAAGAACCGAGCAGATTCACGATAATCGTGCCAAAAGGAAACGGCACCTTTGTTTGGCTTTCTGGGTGCCTGCTGAGCAGTTCGATGATCCCATATCTGGTCGCAGCGCCGACCCCGCCGCCGAGGGCAACCAAGATAACCGCAAAAATCGGGTTTATCATGTTCGACTAACTTTTGTGGCTCTGCCCCCTATTATCACCCCGAGGTAGGCAGCCAGCGTGCCGAAAAGCAACGAGATAGCCAAATATCCGAAAGCAAAGAGGGGTTGGCCCCCCGAAAATAGCCGATCTATTTCGAGCGCAAAAGTGGAGTAAGTGGTAAAGCCGCCACATATTCCGGTGCCCAAAAATAAACGAAATCTCTTGCTGGTCTGTCGCCCCACAACACAACCCAGCACAAAAGACCCGATAATGTTGGCGGCCAGCGTGGCCACAGGAAAACCGTGCCAACCGGAAAGCGCCAAAGCTAGAAAGTAGCGTAACACCGCCCCGATGGCTCCCCCGGCCGCCACTAAACTAAAAGATGTCAGCATGCTAAATCCCTATCTGGAAAATGCCCCAATAGGCGAGCCAAAGCAATAAAATGGTGGCACCCCCAACCACTAACCAAAAGGTTAGCGGTGCAGCGACGGCTGCCAGTTTCGATACCGGGCGGCCCGGCTCGGTTGCGCTTGTTGGCAGACCACCGAACCGCCGCACTTGCGTAATCAGCCAGGCCAAACATGCCACCGCCCCGGCCCCGAGCAGCCGCACCACAATCCACCCGCCCTGCACTAGCAAATCGTTGTTCAAGTACCTGAAAGCCAGTTGGCCCACACTAATCAAATAGGCGACTAAAGCGCCTAAAGAGATTACAACACTGATGGCAAGCCAGAGGATTGCCCGCCAAACGTTATTTCCGAAAGGTTTTCGGGGGCGAAATGACGTTCGAGGGCGCAGCAATTTCCGATAGCGGAACCAAAGTAACGCGGCTGCCAAAAACAGTAAAACCGCAAACAGAACCGACCCTATTACGATATTCCCGTCACCCCACCAGCGGGTTTCGCCAAAAGGTGCGGCCAAAAACATTTGGACGGGTTGCCCGCCAGCTATTTGGGGGCTGGCATTCCCAGTTTCGGGAAGGCCCTGCACCCAATTTCCAACATCGCGGATAAACTCAGGCACCACTTGCCCGCTCACTCTTATGCCGTGGTTGGCGCCTTCATAGTAGCGCACAGTGACAGCAGCGCGGCTGGCGATCTCTATTATTTCTTGGGCGCCCTGAACTAAGGGCATGGAGATATCGGCTGTGCCATACACCACTAAAATCGGTTGGTCTAGTTGTGCTAGCCAAGGAGAAACATCGAAATCGGCATAAGCTAAAATTGTGCCCGGAAATGACATACCTAAAGCGCGCGGAATGGCCCGGAATACCTGCCAAGGCACCCTGGTTTCGCGCAGGTATTGGTCAGCGGCGAAGGCAACTTGAAGGCGGGGCAAAACAACTGGTGGTGACACAAAAACATTGAAGGCGATATCGGGGGCCAGGGTTGACATTATCGGAGCGATCCAGGTGCCTTCGGATTCCGAATAAACGCCCACCCGGGTAACATCAACGGCAGCCAAACTTTGTAGAAACTGAAAAGACCCTAAATAGTCTAGTGCCATCGCCTCATAATCGCGATGAAAAGTCGAATAATTATCGCTGCGTTTATTGGGCACTAAGGTTGCAATACCCATTGAAGCCAAAACTGAGGCTTGGTCCACGAAAGCATCAGTGAATAACCCCGACCCGGCGCCGTGCACAAACAGCAGGGCTGGCACAGGGAAGTCTGCTCCAATGGGCAGCCGTAACAGCGCGGCGGTGCTGGCCCCCTCCAATGGAATGTCCGTAATTTCTTCAGAAACCGCAAACGTGCCGGGCTCGAATGCCCGTCCTGCTGCAATGCCAGCCGCCAAACCACCAATCGCGGTACTAGAGGTTTCCGGCACAATTTGCTCAAGTACCGGCGGCGGATCCCAGACCGGCCCTGCAACCGAGCCGAAAACGGCCAACACCACCAATAAGGCGATAAAAATCGAACACGCATCAAGAAATGGGGACAGCCGGGCCAACCAACCCCCGACGTTCCTTTCCGGCATGAATCTAGCTAACGCTAACCAATACCAGAACTTACAAAACTAGAAACCCAATTTCCGCAACTGTTTCGGATCCCGCTGCCAATCTTTGGCTACCTTGACATGCAAATCCAAATAAACTCGCTTGCCTAACAACCGTTCAATGCCCTGCCGCGCCCGCGTGCCCACCTCACGCAATCGAGCGCCACCCTTTCCGATGATTATCGCCTTTTGCGAATCGCGTTCCACGTAAAGCGAAACGTGGACATCAACCAAAGGCAGTTTTCCGGATTCCGGATCCCCGGAACCGGGACGCTCGTTCATTTCGTCCACCACCACGGCCAGCGAGTGCGGTAATTCGTCGCGCACGCCTTCAAGAGCGGCTTCGCGGACGAGTTCTCCAACCATCACCATTTCTGGTTCGTCAGTCAGTTCGCCGTCCGGGTAAAGGTCTGGGCCTTCTGGTAAATACGAAATTAGCACGTCTTCGAGTTCGTGAACCTGATAACCGCCAATGGCAGAAACTGGCACAATAGCGGCCCATTCAACGTCCAGGCTTTGCGCTAAAGCTTCGGCTTCCATTAAATGTTCCGCTAATTCGCCTTTTTGGACAGTATCGGCTTTGGTGACCACCACTACCACTGGAACTTTGCGGCGCGAAGTCATTAATGGCACTAATTGTTCCGCAATGAACTTATCCCCCGGCCCAATCGCCTGATCGGCAGGCAGGCAGAACGCCACCACGTCAACCTCACCCAAAGTGCCAGCCACCAGATCGTTCAGGCGCTGGCCCAACAACGTGCGCGGGCGGTGCAATCCGGGGGTGTCCACCAAAATCAGTTGCGCGTCCGGGCGGCTGACAATGCCGCGAATCGTGTGCCGCGTGGTCTGCGGGCGCGCAGACATGATCGCAACCTTCTCCCCAACCATCGCATTCGTAAGCGTGGATTTGCCGACATTCGGGCGGCCCACCAGGCAGGCAAAGCCGGAGCGGTGAACTAAATCATCAGCGAGTGGCTCGGCGGGACGGGCGGTTTGTTCTTGCGAAGAGGTCACTCGCACAGTCTAGCCGTCATGGCCGTTCTTTGTGCGATCATGCGCCCCGACTCGCGCGCCATTTGGCACCTCATTTGGCGCTATGCGGGTGACAAGAACGGTGGCGAGCTGCTTTCGGCGGCCCCCGATCCGATCTGCCGTCAAGCGCAGCCCGGAAACCTCCGCCTCCGCGCCCACTATCGGCACCTTACCCAGCGCTTTCGCAAGCAACCCGCCTACCGTGTCTATATCGTCATCCTCAAGGCGAATGTCAAACAAATCGCCCAATTCGTCCACTGGGGTACGGGCGGGCACCCGCCAAATTCCGGGTGCTGCCTCTTCAATCTCAGGCAATAAGTGTCGGGAATCATGCTCGTCCACCAATTCGCCCACTAATTCCTCTAAAACGTCCTCCACGGTAACCAAACCGGCTATGCCACCGTATTCATCGAATACCATCGCAATGTGTGAGGTCGCTGCTTGCATTTCCCGTAACAATTCATCGGCCGGTTTGGATTCTGGCACGAAAGTCGCCGACCTGGCGGAAAGTCGAATTGGCCTATCTGCTGCCAACGGGTCAGCGTCAATTAGTTGCGCAACGTCTTCCAGGTAAGCGATACCCACCAAATCATCCATGGTGTCGCCAGTGACGGGGACACGAGAATAACCAGAACGCAGCATTAACCGCAACACCTTTTTGAGCGGTAAATCCCCGTTAACGGTAACCATTTCAGTTCGAGGCACCATCACTTCGCGCACAATGGTATCGCGCAATTCAAAGACGGCACTGATGAGTTCCCGCTCATCTTTTTCTATCGCGTTTGATTCGCCAACCCTTTCCACCATGTCGCGCAGTTCTTCATCCGTGGGGCCAACAAACTCTGCCGCGTTCGGGGTGCTAGCCCATCCCGTCAACGCGACAATTCCGGAAATCAGCGGCGAAAGCGCGATTACGGTGTGCAAGGTGCGCCGCCCTCGGGAGAGCGAAACCGAAACTGCCGCAGTTATTAGAGCAGAAATTGTGGCCACTAATAACACTGCCAATAGCACGGGCCAACTGGCGCGCCAATACCGCCAGACAGCTAGCGTTAATGCGCTTCCGGCAATCAGAAACAAGATTGAGCGGAAAGTCGCCAAGGCACCGGCGGTGCGGGCTGGGTCTTGCACCAGTCTTTGGGCGCTGCGAATTCGGCGAGATCTTATTTTGTCGAGGTCTCGAATACCGGCATCCGCTACGATTAGTGCCTCCGCTAAGGCGAATCTGGTAACTCGCAAACAGGCAGTTGCCGCTATCGTCAAGATGGCGGCTATCACAATCGCGCCAACCGCAATAACCCAAAGCAGAACGTTTGGAATGTCCATTTACTAGCTGCGCCCCGCTAAGAAAGTGAGTAGAAGTTTTCGTTGCAAATCGAACATTACACGTTCTTCTTCGGGTTCGGCATGATCAAAACCTAGCAGATGCAATATCCCGTGGGTGGTCAACAACAGCAATTCCTCCGCAGTGGAATGTCCGGCATCTTTAGCCTGCTTCGCCGCCACCTCGGGGCACAAAATAATGTCGCCAAGATGGCCTGGGCCGCTGAGCGATCCTGGTTGCCCCGGTTGCAATTCGTCCATCGGGAAAGAAAGAACATCGGTGGGCCCTGGTTCGTCCATCCACTTAATGTGCAGGTCAGTCATCACGGGAATATCAACCAGCATGATAGACAATTCCGCTTGGGGGTGCACATATTGCGAATCTAGCACATACCTGCTTAATTCCACTAATTCTATTTCCGACAACCCACTGACCGGAAAACCGGATTCGTCCCTCACCTCAATATTCATCGGGCGCCACCACCGTATCCGCTGCGCCCGCCGTAGCGGCCATCGTTTCGGCCACTATTTCGGCCGTCGCCTCGGCCTGACGGGGCTGCGGTGGTATCCCAACGGGCGTAAGCGTCAATGATGTCCGATACGAGCCGATGGCGAACCACGTCTGCACTGGTCAATCGGCAAAACTCCACGTCCGGAACTCCAGTGAGCACGTCTTGCACCGTGCGCAAACCCGAAGGGGTGCCACCGGGCAAATCCGTTTGGGTGGAATCGCCGGTAATAACCATTTTGGAGCCGAAACCCAGCCTGGTGAGAAACATTTTCATTTGCTCGCTGGTGGTGTTTTGGGCCTCATCAAGAATAATAAAAGCATCATTTAGCGATCTGCCTCGCAAAAACGCCAACGGTGCCACTTCAATAGTGCCCGCCTCCATCAGTTTTGCAATGGAATCGGGGTCAACCATATCATGCAAAGCGTCATATAAGGGCCGCAAATAGGGGTCAACCTTTTCCGCCAAAGAACCCGGCAAGTATCCGAGTTTTTCACCAGCCTCCACGGCTGGGCGCGACAAGATAATCCTATTTACCTCGCGTCTTTGCAACGCGGCCACGGCTTTAGCCATCGCTAAATAGGTTTTCCCAGTTCCCGCCGGGCCAATCCCAAACGTGATGGTGTTTGAGTCAATAGCGTCAATGTATTCTTTTTGGCCCAAAGTTTTCGGGCGAATAGTGCGCCCGCGATTCGATAAAATGGAGGTGTTTAGCACGTCCGCAGGGCGCTGTGGCTTGGCGGCTGTCATCATTCCAATAGAGCGCCGCACCACTTCGGGAGTAAGCGCAGTGCCGCCCTCCGATAAGTCAATTAGTTCATCTATCAAACCGGCAACCAATTCGACCTGATTACCCAGGCCCGTAACCGTGATCTGATTACCACGGGCGTGGATAGTCAAATTCGGGAAAGCTGATTCTAGGGTGCGCAATATGGTATCGCCCGCCCCGAACAAGGAAACCATAGAAACGGAAGGCGGCACCACTAACCGAACTTGCCGACTCTCATTCATTGCCGGTTCCGCAGGCCCAAGTTTTGTGGGGTTTGTAGGGTTTTGGCTCATGCCGGATTCCACCCGAGTTTCTCCCCTGCCAATACGTGTCCGTGTACGTGAAATACCGCTTGACCAGCCTCAGCACCGTTATTGAATATCAGCCGGAATGATTCACCGCCAGGCGTGTCGGCCGCCATCATGGCGACGCCCTCGGCCAATCCGACTAATTCCGCTAACACTTCCGGATCCGCTGCCGCTAACTCCGCTACGTTTTCATAGTGTTCCGTAGGAATTACCAAACAATGCACTGGAGCTTTCGGGTTTATATCGCGAAAAGCGATTGCCCCGGTTGAGGTCGCCACAATGTCAGCCGGAATCTCGCCTGCGACAATCTTGCAAAAGATACAATCTGCTACTGTTTCCATTCGGTTTCCTCAGCCTAGCCTTCCCAACGCCCTAGTTTTACCGCAAGTAACGCAATGGCAACCGCCCCAGCGGTGGAACTGCGCATTATCTCTGGTCCCATCCTAACTGATATTGCCCCGCTCGCGCTCAGCGCCGCTAATTCGGTATCACTTATGCCACCCTCGGGGCCCACAATAACCAATACTTGGCCGCTACTTGGCAGTTCCACCCTTGAAAGTGCAATCTCCCCGGCGCTATCAAGCACTAATGCCAAGCCGCCACTATTTGTCACGGAGGCAACTAATTTTGCAAGTTGGACGCTGTTCACCGCTGCCGAAATTGGCGGGATAAAGGCGCGGCGGGATTGCTTTGCGGCGGCTGTTACTGCGGCCGACCATTTTGCTAGCGATTTCGCTTCTCTATCACCGCGCCAGATCACGATGGAACGGTCGGCCTGCCATGGCACAATCGCATTGACACCAGTTTCTACGGCCTGGGTGATGGCGAGGTCGCTATGTTCGCCTTTCGCTAACCCTTGCACCAAAGTGAGCACGGGTTGAGGTTCGGCCTCAACAATACGTTCTTGCACGGTCAATTCGAGGGTGGCCGCCCGCGATTGCGCCTCCACTGTTGGCAATCCGGACACGACACAACGCAGCCGCAGCCCGCGTCCGTCCACTAAGTCTATCGCCTCCCCTAACGCGCGGCGTTGCACCACGCGGGCGTGTCGGCCTTCATCGCCACCAAGAATGTAGCGGTCGCCGGCCTGCAAGCCAGCCAACGGGCTACTTTCGCCAAGAAATACCGGAGCAGTCATTAAGAGGTAGCGCTCATTTCCCTGCTAACTTATCCTTCACTTTATCAAAGAAACTCATGTTGCTAACTGCACTATTATAATCACTTGGTTCATCACCGCGCGCTGTTTCAAACTCCCGCAATAATTGAATTTGCGGTTCGGTCAGGTTATTCGGCACTATTACTCGAATAGTGACCTTTAGGTCACCGCGACCATTATCGCGCAAGTGGTTCACCCCCAAGCCTTTGAGGGTTATCACCTCACCCGGTTGCGTGCCCGGCTTGATGTGAATTTCCTGCGGGCCGTCGAGGGTCTCAAGCTCCAAAGTGGTGCCGAGCGCGGCCGCCGTCATGGGGATTTCCAGCGTGGCGAGCAGATTGTTGCCAGCGCGCTTGAAGCTGCGGTCTGGCAGCTCGTTGATTTCGATGTAAAGGTCGCCGGGTGGGCCGCCACCGGGGCCGACCTCCCCCATGCCAGTCATCTTCAGGCGCGTGTTGTTGGGCACCCCGGCGGGCACGTCCACGGTGATGAGGTGACGCTCGCGTACCCGGCCCTCACCGCGACAGTCGGGGCACGGGTCAGGGATAATCGTGCCGTGACCAGCACATTCAGGGCA
>JAITCS010000041.1 GCA_031282935.1 Cellulomonadaceae bacterium | reverse complement strand
CTCCCTACCCCCCCCCGGCCCTCGGCAGAATCCGCCAGCGGACTCGTCTCCCGGCCTGCGTGGTCACCGAGACCCCGTTGGTTGAGCCTGTCGAAACCACCCCGCCGGTTGAGCCTGTGGCGGTCGCTGCGCTCCCTACTCCCTCCTGGCCCTCGGCAGAATCCGCAAGCGGACTCTGCTCTCGGCCTGCGTGGTCACCGAACCCCCGGCCAGTTGAGCTACCCCGTTCGGTGAGCCTGTCGAAACCACCCCGCAACGTTCCGTAGGTTTCGACAGGCTCAACCTCCAGCGTTTGTCGGCGGTGGGAGCTGCCCCGCATCGTTCCATAGGTTTCGACAGGCTCAACCTCCAGCTTTTTCCCGGCGATTACCGCAGGCCAACCAACTACTGCCTGTCGCAGGTAAGGAGCGGGTTCGAGACGCCGACACTCGGCGAGTCGAAGCCGTGATATTTGCGATTGAGGCGAAATCAGTTCGCGCTAGCGAGGGCGGATGAGCCGATTGAAGCAAACGATGGCCCATCGGGCCATCGCACACCAAGATGGGCCAAAAGATACTGACCGCGCGGTTGCACCGCGCTCTTATACTCGGCGGAGCCAGGTTGGCTGGGGCCTAAAACCCCATATTCAAATATACAGTAGAGTTTTCTTTAGGCTTGACAAGGCCAGTAATACCAAGTCATACTTTGTTTGTGAAGACCACTATTTCCCTGCCTGATGACCTTGCGGAAAAGTTTGATAAAGTGGCCGCAGCGAACGGGATGAACCGCTCCGAGTTCTACCAAAAGGCAGGCGCGAACTTCGCCGAAGCGCTAGATGAAGACAATCAGGTGGCGGCAATAAATGAGGCGATAGCCGCCGTGGGGCAACCGGAAGCCACATGGGTCGGTGCCTCCATGCGCCACCTTATTGAAACCGGAAACTGGGAATGGTGAGCCTGCAACGCGGTGACATTGTTTGGGCTGATTTTGGCGAACCGCGCGGCTCAGAACCAGCATTTATTCGGCCAGCCCTAATTGTCCAGTCCGATCGCTATAACAGATCAAACCTGGCGACTGTTCTAGCGGTAGTTATCACCTCGAATACGAGATTAGCGCGATATCCGGATAACGTATTCATACCCGCAGGATTAGCAGGGTTAAGTAAAGACTCGGTCGTTAGCGTTACCCAAATCGGAACCATTGACCAGAAATATATTCGCGAGAAAACTGGCACCCTTCCGGCTCACTTAATGGATCAAGTGGACGCCGGATTACGGCGAGTGCTCGGCCTCTAGCACCGTCGATTCCCCTGACATTCGCATTCTCTGGTGGCGACGGCGGTGGCTAATTTGTCGAGCAGCGCGGCCGTGGTGTTCCAGTCGAGGCAGGCGTCGGTGATGGACTGCCCATACCTGAGCGAGGGCAAGGGGCCGGGGGCCTGGGCGCCCGCCACCAGATTCGACTCCATCATCAGCCCGGAAATGCCCTGCTCGCCCTGCGCAATCCTTTGGGCGATCTCGGCAACCACCTCGGCCTGGCGCACGTGGTCCTTGCCAGAGTTGCCGTGGGAGGCGTCAATCACGAGACCGTGCTGCGCGGCGGCCCCCAAGCCGGGCATGTGCTTCGCAGTGGTGAGCGCGCTTGCCACGTCAGCGGCGCCGTAGTTCGGCCCGGTGCGGGCCCCTCGCAGCACGATGTGACAGTCCGGGTTGCCAGTCGTTTCCACGGCCGCTGCCCTTCCCTGCCCGTCGGCGCCAAAAAACGTGTGCTCGCTGCCAGCGGCCAGGCAACCGTCCAGCGCAGGACGCACATCACCATCGGTGGCGTTCTTGAAGCCGATGGGCATGGAGAGCCCGCTGGCGAGTTGGCGGTGTACCTGCGACTCGGTGTTTCGCGCCCCGATGGCCCCCCAGGTCACGGCGTCGGCGATGTACTGCGGACTGGTCGGCTCTAGGAACTCGGTGGCGGTGGGGACGCCAGTTTCGAGCACGGACAGCAGCACTTGGCGCGCCAGCTTGAGGCCCGCTCGCACATTGTGGGTGCCGTCCAGGTACGGGTCGTTGATGAGGCCCTTCCAGCCGATGGTGGTGCGCGGTTTCTCGAAGTACACCCGCATTACAATCACCAGGCTGCCTGCGTGTTCTTTGGCCTTTTGGGCGAGCAGGTGAGCGTATTCAAGCGTGCCGATGGGGTCATGCACGGAGCAGGGGCCCACCAGCACCAGCAGGCGGTTGTCCTCACCCTTTAGAATGTTGGCGACAGCGCGGCGGGATTGGCCCACCAGCGCGGCGGCCTGGCTTGTCAGGGGGAGGGCCGCGCGGAAGTCGTCCGGGGCCGGGAGGGGGTCTAGGGTGCGAATCCGCACGTCAGACAGCGCGGGCCGGGTGGCGTCGGACAGTTCCGCCTCGGTTTGAGTGACATCGGACAGAACAGACAGCGCGACCTCGGAGGGCGCGGCGTATTTAGCCAAGAAATTCTTGATGATTTTGTGCGGCTCGGTTATTGGCTGTGAGGAAACGTGCGCGATTGTTTCGTCCAGTTTATCGGCGGGAAAATAGCCGTGCCCACGATAAATCTTGAGCCTTTCCACAAACCCCGCAATATCCAATTCGGGATGAAATTGGGTGGCGTAAAGATTGTTTTTTATCCGAAATACCTGCACCGGGGCCGCGTCGGAGGTGGCCAACAAAACCGCGTGATCGGGCAAAAAAGAAACGCCCTCTTTGTGGGCGGTGAGTGCGAAAAATGAAGCCGGAATATCGGCCAAAATAGGGTCGGCCAAGCCGTCAGAAGTGAGCCGAACCGCGACCGGCCCGGCAGGTTCCCCGTGAGCGAAGTCGATGACGGCGCCCTGGTGCGAGCCCAGAGTGCCCACGCCGTAACACATCCCCAAAAAAGGGAAATCCCGTGCCACTAATTCGTCAAGCAATTCCTGGAACTCGGCCTCAACCCGCCGCTGCAATTCGCCTTTCTCGGCGTAAGGCGCAGCAGTATTAAAAGGGCTCCCGCCAATAATGATGCCGCTGTACTTGTCCAGGTCAATAGGCAGAATTGGGCCTTTATCCGCCCTAATCCGCACTAATTGCGCGGGAGCCAAATCGCCAAAACGGAGTATCGCCTCATATTCGGCGTCCGCTGCGGAGTCCTGCGGCCTGATGCCGATAAACAGAAACGGCTTCATCAGCCAATTTCATCGCTGTCTGTTTCCTCGGCGGTGTCTGTGTCCTCGTCGGTGCCGTCAGCCGCCCAAAGCTCGTCCAGGTCGGCAGCAACCAACTCGGCCACCTGAACCGCGTTCAAGGCTGCGCCCTTGCGCAGGTTGTCGCCGCTGACCATGAACACGATGCCACGACCGTCGGGCACGGACTGGTCCTGGCGAATCCGGCCCACCAGCGACACATCA
>JAITCS010000221.1 GCA_031282935.1 Cellulomonadaceae bacterium | reverse complement strand
GTCCCAGTTCGCGTCCCGATGTTGTTGCTCGGGGTGGGCGTCGTAGAAAGCGACTTGATCGTGGGCGGCTTGGTCGTACCGAATTGTGGTGCCAAACTCGGGCACTAGCGCCTTTATTTTGCTGTTATCAAACACAGCGGAATAGGCTTTATCCCCGAGCAGCCCGGCTCCGATTTCGGGGTCAACCCGCGCAATGGTTTCACTGGCTACGTGTACTAATTCGGGGGAATCCACCCCGGCTGCCTGCGCTAAATAGGTGTAAATGCTATTCCAATCTGGGGCGTAATCGCCCACAATGTTGAAAGAGTCGCCCACCGCAAGCGGATTTCCTAACAACCCCACAAAGCCCACTGCGAAATCGTTAGTGTGCGTTAACGTCCATTGCGTGGTGCCGTCACCGTGCACTATCACCGGCTTGCCCTCGCGGAATCGTGCCACATCAGTCCAGCCGCCCGTAGTGGGGATAAGCGTACTATCATAAGTGTGTGAGGGGCGCACAATAGTTACCGGGAAACCGTTACGCATTTCATCAGTGAGTAAGCGTTCGGCAGCAATCTTGTCCCGACTGTATTTCCAATAAGGGTTCACTAACGGAGTGGATTCGGTTATCGGATGATGAAGTAAAGGTTTCTGAAAAGCCGACGCGGTCGAAATGAACACGTATTGCCCAGTTTTGTCGCGGAATAATTCGATATCTTTACCCACATGTTCCGGGCTGAAAGCGCGGAATTGGGTCACCACATCGAAACCCCGCTCCCCAATGGCGCGCCTAATGCTGTCATGGTCGTTAGCGTCGGCCTTGAGGTATTCGATGCCCTCGGGCATGGGCCGCAGCGGCGCCGAGCCGCGATTCAGCACGGTCACGTTGTGCCCAAGGGCGACCGCCCGCGCCACGCTCGCATGGCTGATCGCCCCAGTGCCACCAATGAACAAAATAGACTTCGCTGCACCCATACTTATACTCTAGCACTGCCTCATGCTCTGGTGCTGCGAGCCCCTGTTCGCTAGCGCCGCGAGACTCTTTCTCTCAAACAGCGAACCGCCGTGGCAGGGCGCGCGAAACCTATTGCCGCACAACCTCGAATAGCCCGTCCGGCCGGACAGTGGTCAGGTTAACCACGAGGTCGGCTCGCTCCCACGGCCTTTCGCGGGCGTACAAGGGCGCAATCGTGGCGTCGTATGCCTCGGTGAACTGGGTGACGCCATCCAGGGTGCCCCCGTTTTCGCCCAGTTCGAGGTCGCGCGCAATCAGCCGGTCGCGAGCCACCTGCGGGTCGGTGTTTATCCAGATTATATAGGAGGCCATGCTGGCAAGGTCGGAGCGCGCCGCCGCCATCCCCTCGATGACAAGAATGTTCACAACGGGCTGCCCCGGTTCGCCAAGCGCAGCCGCCGTTGCCTTTATGGAGCCGGGCCTGCCCTTTTCGACCCAACCCGGCGGGCGGTAGTCCACGTTCTGGCCCGCCAGCCACGGGCCAACCACGCCGTCAAGCATGGCGTCGGCCCAGTTCAACGGGTGGAGCCACCACGAAACGTCGTCAACCGCAACCAAGTTCGCGTGGGGGCGGGGCGCGGGGACGCTGGTAGGTTCGTGGGCGTTTATGGCTCCCACGAGGCGCCGCGCGAAGGTGGATTTGCCGGAGCCGCCAGGGCCATCCACCAGCACTATGGCCCGGCGGTCTGATTTACCCACGGTTGCCTCGCCACGCGCCGCCCCACGACGATCCGCCCCACCACACGCTGCCGCCGCCCCGATACGTGCCGGCCCGGTTTCAATCGCCGGAGACCCGACACGCGCCGCCTCGCCGCCCCCACCCGAACCCGCCCGCGCCGCCGCACCAACCCGATCCACCACCCAACCGGCAATTTCAGCAATCGAATGTGGCTGCGATGGCCCAAAAGTGAGGGCGGGGACGGAAAACGCCATGCATGTTTTCTACGCCCACGGCGGCGGCGTCGCCCTGATTCACGCGGCACACCGGCCAGAAAACCGCCCGGCAGGCCGGATTACTGGCGCGGTATGAACGGGGGTGTCGCTCCATGACCGAGATTTCTGTGATGGTAACAACATTTGGAGTGTTTCAACGTGAAACGTTTTCGATAACGTTTCATACTTTACTCAACGCAGTAAAAACGGTTTCCATAACGGTTTCCAAACCGTTTCACACCGAAAGGCCTTGAAGATGTTGAACCGCATGATCCGCTCCTCGCAGGTAGCAATCGCGCTGTCCGCGTGTGCCGTCTTGGGTTCCATCCAGGCTCCTGCCGTTGCTGCACCTGTTGCCGCTAATGTCGTTTCCGTCGCCGAGGTTGCCACCGTGGCCGACACCGCCGCCAAGAACGACACTGCCGCCAAGGCCGAGAACAAAGCCCCCAAGACTGCCACCACCTCCGCTAAGAAAGCCAATCTTACCTCCAAGTACGCTTACAAAACTCACCTTGCCAACGCCGGTGGCCAGGCTGCGATTGACGAATGCACTGGTGGCCTCACCAACATGACCGCGGTGACCGAGTACCTGAGCGCCGTCGAGGGCGCGTCCAAGGCCTACTACCCGATTCACAACGAGTGCGGCGGTCGGCCGATCCTCTCCCTCAAGGTCGGCGAAAAGGTACTCATCGAGAACATCGGCAAGTTCGAGGTAGTTGCCACCCGCAACATCACCCGCGGCGAAAAGGCCACCGTGCTCGCCGGTATGCCGGGCAGCGTGCTCATCCAGACCTGTTTTGATAAGGGCGACGAAATGCGCGTCGTCGCGCTGGCCAAGGCCGCGTAACATCCGGTGGTTGAGCCTGTC
>JAITCS010000209.1 GCA_031282935.1 Cellulomonadaceae bacterium | reverse complement strand
GCCCAGTGGTCAGCGTGGTGCTCACGTTGTCACGCGATTTCGCGGAAACATGGCGCAGTTGCCCCGCCACTTGTTCGGGCAATTCTCGGTACACCTCAAGGGCCGATACTATGGCCGCCTGATCGCCTAAATCAACAACCAGTTTCGGCAGGTCACCGCGCAGCCTGGCCTTGCCGAGGGCCACCCCCTCGCCGTCCACCAGCATGTACCGCTCGCCAGCCTGCACCGCCGCCACAGGTTCGCGCGCCTCCACCGTGACCGTCAATCCAGCGGGCCAATTCCGCTGCACCTGGACCTCGCGCACCGCCGCCAATTCCGCAACCGCCGCGCGGATCTCCCCCGTTCTGATCGAAATGAGTTGCTTGCCGGTGTTCGCCAGCGCCACCTCGGCCACCGCCTCGACATCTATCATCGTGTCCTCGACGGCGACCACACGCACATAATCGGCGTCGAGGGCGAAAAATGGCGAATAACCTAGCAGGTAAGTCGCCCCCGCGAGGACGGCCGTCGCCGCGACGCCGGTGAGGATCTTTGCGACCAGGCGGTGCTTCTTCTTGGCGCGCCGTTTGGCACGCGCCGCTCCGATTGGGGTGATGGAGGCGGTCGAGTTTTTCCCTTTCGCTGCCTTTTGGGCCTTCGCAGCGTTCTCGGCCTTCTCCGCTTTCGCGGCCTTTGCGGCCTGCACTTCAGCGCGGGAAACTGTGCGGACGCTCGCAGTGGCGGGCGAGACGGCCCGGATCGGTACGGCCACGATAGGTACAGTGAGGGCGGCACTCTCGGCCTTTTTAGCGCCCGCCTTGGTCTCGTTCGATTTCGAGGACGCCTTGGCCTTGAGTTTCGGCTTCGGGTGCAGGGCCTCAAGGGTGTTGGAACGATCCGCAATCGGCACGCGAATGGGCGCCGAATCCGCCTTGGCAGGCTCGGATTCGTTGCTTGTCAGGTGCCGAGGCAGGGTTGGCTGGCGCACGGTTACATCTTGCCCCGCTCCAGCCCGAAAACGTGGGAGGCGCGATGCGGTTAAGCCAAATTCGCCAAAACCACGTCCGCCAACTCGGTCACGTCACCCGCGCCCACCAGCAGCAATACATCCCCAGGGTTCGCCGAACTCGCCAACAACTGGGCGGCAAGGTGCTTGTCCTCAACGGCGAGCAGGTTCGCAGTGCCCACCGGGGCCGCCCCGATGATGGTGTGGGCGCCAACCTTGGGGTCAACGTCCTCCCGCGCCTTATACACCCCGGTGATGATGGCCAGGTCCGCGTTGCTGAGGGCAGTGGCAAACCTATCCGCAAAAGCCTTGGTGCGCGAATACAGATGCGGCTGGAACAGCACCAGAATCCGACCCTCCCCGGCGACTGGCCGCGCCCCTGCCAAAAGCGCCTCGATTTCAGTGGGGTGGTGGGCATAATCATCGAAAAGCCGAATATCATTGACGGTGCCACGATGCTCAAAACGCCTGCCCGTGCCCATAAATACGTGCGCAGCCCGTGCCGCTTTGGCAGCGGTAACCTCCGTGTCCAGCAGCATTGCAGCAATGATGGCGGCAGTGGCATTGCGGATATTATGAAGCCCCGGCACTTGCAGCTTAATGTTCACCGGCTGGTTGCCGATTAGGTTGCCCGATATCTGGGCGTTGGCACCCTCGGATGGGGTTTGCACATCGGTTATTTTTACGTCAGATTCGGGCGCGGTGCCGTAAGTGATCACTTGACCACCCTGCGCTTTGTAATTCGCTGCCATTTGGGCCGAGCCTTTGTCGTCCGCGCAGGCGATCAGGTAGCCACCGGGCCGGATCCGTTTTGCGAACGCGTCGAAAGCAGCATCGAATGCCTCTTGGCTGCCGTAATGGTCCAGATGGTCGGGCTCTACATTGGTGACGATGGCCAGATATGGGGTGTAGTTCAGGAAAGAGCCATCCGATTCGTCAGCCTCGGCGACCAAGATGTCGGATTGGCCGTGGTGGCCGCCGGGAATGTGGGTGGATTCCTGACCCGAGGCGGCGTCCTTTGTGGTACCGGCGTCACCCATGGCGGCGTCGTCGGAATTAGCGACCACCACCGTACCCCCGATGGCGAAACTCGGGTCGAGCCCAAGTTCCCGCAAAACGGTGGCCACCATAGCCGAAGTGGTAGTTTTCCCGTGCGCCCCAGCCACGGCGACCGCCCGCTGCCCAGCCATGAGCGAGGCGAGCGCATCACTCCGGTGCAGCACCCGCAGCCCGCCCGCGCGCGCCGCAGCCAGCTCCGGGTTCTCCTCCCGCACGGCCGAGGAAACAACAACGGTTTCAACGGGACTCGGCGCCCCCGTCACGTGCTCGGCGTCATGCCCCACCCAGGTCTGAATCCCGTGCTCGCGCAACTGCGCCAGGTTTGCGCTGTCTGCCACGTCCGAACCCTGCACCTCAACCCCCTGCGCTGCCAACAACCGCGCGATGACGTTCATGCCAGCGCCGCCAATCGCGATGAAGTGCGTGCGGCCAAAATCTGCCAGCGGGACGGGGGTTTCGTGAATTTCGGGGATCACAAGTTTCAGCGCTTTCTGTCTATTTGGAGCCTGGGTTTTTGCTGGCCACAGCAGCCTCAATTAGGTCAACTATGCGAGCGGCACCGTCAGTCACCCCGGACTTGGCGGCCTTGCCAGCCATAGCGTTCAATTTGGATTTGTCAGCGATCAGGGCAGGGATAATGTCCGCCGCGAGGTTCGCGGTGAATTCGCGGTCGTCAACCAGGATACCGCCCCCGGCGGCCACCACCGGCTCGGCGTTGAGGCGCTGCTCGCCGTTACCGATGGGCAGCGGCACATAGATGGCGGGAATCCCCAGCGCAGTGAGTTCGCACACCATCCCGGCGCCGGAACGAGTGACCACCAAATCGGCGCACCCGAAGGCGGTCTGCATGTTCGTGAGGTATTCCAGCACATGATAATCGGGCATACCGGCGGCGACCTGCTGCACCTGTTCAACCTTGCCCTTACCAGTGATGTGCAAAATCTGGATGCCCTGTTCCACCAACTTCGGGGCCGCCGCCACGATGGCCTCGTTTATGGAAACCGCGCCGCTGGAACCCCCGGTAACCACCAGAATTGGCCGTGCGGGGTCGAGGCCGAACTCCTGGGCGCACCGCTGGCGCGTACCCGCAGGATCAGCGGCCCGCTCCCCAACCAGCGCAGCGATTTCACGCCGCAACGGCAGGCCGACAACCTTGCCGCCCGTCAGCCGCGAATCCGGAAACGTGAACCCGACTTCTGCCGCCCAACGCGCCCCCAGCCGGTTCGCCAGCCCCGGCCGCGCGTTCGACTCGTGGATAACGATGGGCACGTCAAGGCGGTGCGCCGCGAAATACGCCGGGGTCGAAACGTACCCGCCGAATCCGACCACCACTTGAGCGTCGATCTTGTTAATGGCCGCCTGAGCCGACTGGACAGCCGCCTTGAGCCGACCAGGAAGCTTAAAGAAGTCCGTCGAGGGGCGCCGGGGCAGCGGCACCTTGGGGATGGGCCACAACTCATAGCCACGGGCGGGCACTAAGTCGGCCTCTAGCCCCTCGGTGGTGCCGAGCACCAACACTTGAGCCTGCGGGTTGCGGCGCCGCACCTCGTCAGCCACTGCGAGCAGCGGGTTCACGTGGCCTGCGGTTCCACCCCCCGCCAAGACGATACTGCTGATGGGAGTTTTTTCAGATACCACTATGACCTTTGCTTTCTGACGCGCGCCGCCCGGGAGCGGCTCACCACGGTATAACCTCGCTTGAGAATCTTGGGCCGGGCAGCCAACGCTTCGGGCGCCAGAGGCTCGGATCTCGAAAAGCTCATAACTATGCCCAAGGCAGCCATCGTCGTAATCAGGGCCGAACCACCCGAGGAAATAAGTGGCAACGGCAGGCCGATAACCGGCACAATACCAACCACCACAGCAATGTTTATCAACGCCTGCCCAATGATCCAAGCGGCCACGGCAGCGGTGGTGATCTTCACCATCGGGTCAGGGTGTCGAACCACCACCCGAGCCATCGCCACCCCCAAAGCCACGAATAGGCCCAAAACCATAAGGGTGCCCATCAGGCCCAACTCTTCACCGATGATGGCGAAGATGAAGTCGTTGTGCGCCTCCGGCAGGTAATTCCACTTTTCCCTACTACCGCCCAAGCCCACGCCAAATATGCCCCCCGTGGCGAGCGCGAACCGGCCGTGCAAAGCCTGGAAGCAGTCGCCCGCCTTGTCGCAGTTTGGGTTGTAGGCGGCCGCGATGCGCGCGAGCCGGTTGCCCGAACCCTGCTGGAAGATGAAAACGTAGCCGATCACCGCAGCAGCCGCCCCGCCGATAAGTCCCAGGAGTTTGCCTGGCACCCCGGCGATGAAGAAAGCGGCGAACACCAGGATCAAGAACACCAGCGCTGTGCCGAGGTCGTGGCCCACTAGCACCAAAACGATGTACGCCCCGGCACCAAGGGCGGGGAAAAACGCTTTGCGCCACTGATAAAGCTCAGTGTGCCTTTTGCCCAGAATTGCGCCCAACCACAACGCGAGGGCGGGCTTTCCGAACTCGGCAGGCTGAAACACGTAAGATGTACCAGGAACGAGCACCCAACCCGTGTTGCCGCCCGCCGAAAGCGCGAACCCGGGAATGAAGGTTAACACCTGCAACCCCATCGCCAGCAGTAGGGCAAACCACGCCAAACCCCGATACACTTTCAGGTTCACGCGCGTGCAAATGAACAACGTAACCAGCCCGATGAGGGCGTACATGCCCTGCACCAAGAATTGAGAGTACGGGGATTTGCCGTCATGAATGGAGGAAACTGTGGAACTCGACAGCACCATGACCAGGCCCAAGATGGCCAGCAAGGCGGTAGTGGCGCACAGCAGGTAATAGGACATCAGCGCGGCGTCCGAGCCCATCTTGTCTGCCAGGGCCCGCTCCCCTAAAGCTTTCAGCGCGGTGGTGGGCGAGGGCTGGCCTTTGGCGGGCGTGGGTGGCGCCTGCGGGAGGGTGTTGGGGAGCGCGATACTGGCCATGTTTAGTTTCCAGTTTGAGAGGCGGTTGTCTGAGAGGCAGCGGCTTGACTAGCGGTGGTTACCGGGACGGCGGTTTGCGAGCCCCCCGCACCAAGCGCTTCGACGGCGCTAATGAATGAGTCGCCCCGGTGCGCATAGGACTTGAACTGGTCCTGACTGGCCCCAGCTGGCGCGAGCAGCACCGTATCGCCTGGCTGGGCCAGGGACATTGCGCCTTTCACAGCCGATCCCATAATGTCAGTATCCTCTTTATCTATAAGTAAAACCGGAACCTCGCTCGCGTGTCGGGAAAGTGCGTCCGTGAACGGTTTTTGATCCTTGCCGATCACCACTGCGGCGCGCAACGCGCCCTTGTTCGCTGCCACCAGTTCATCGAAGGTGGCGCCCTTTGCCAAGCCACCCACAATCCACACCACGGTGCCCTTGGGGAACGCCTTGAGTGAGGCGGCGGCCGCGTGCGCGTTGGTGGCCTTGGAATCGTTCACATAAGTGACGCCGTCAAGCTCGGCGACTTTCGCGATGCGGTGCCCGCCGGGCTGGTAATCCTGCAAACCTTTTCGCACGGCCTCAAGCGGCACCCCGTGCGCGCGCGCCAAAGCCGCTGCCGCGAGGGCGTTTGCAAGGATGTGGTCCGGGGGGCGCTTTGTGTGGTGGCCCGCTTCATTGGTGTAGTCGGTGCCCGCGCCGAGGTGCGCCAAGTCGGCGAAAGTGGCTAGTTCGTCAGCGGATTTTTCCCGATGATAGGCGTCAAAGGGCAGATGGAAAGCGCGATCTACCAAGAGATCGTCCACAATGCCGACCATGCCTCGCTGGGGGGTGCCCAAGGTGAACCCAACCGCCCTAGCGCCCTCCGTGACCTCGGCATCGGCCAAGAGGTGTTCGGTTTGCGGGTCGGCCACGTTGTAAATGCCAGCGACTTCAATGCCTTGGTAGATTTTGCCCTTGGCGTTGGCGTATTCGTCTAGGCTGCCGTGCCAGTCAATGTGGTCGGGGGCGATGTTCAAGATGGCCGCAGCCTGGGCGGCCATGGAATGAGTGAAGTTGAGTTGGAAACTGGACAGCTCTACCGCTAAAACGTCAAGGCTGGGATCCAAGGCCGCCGTGATAAGTGGGGTGCCCACATTCCCGACCGCCAAAGCGTGTTCCCCGCCCGCGCGCAAAATGGACTCCAACATGCCCACTGTGGTGGTTTTGCCGTTGGTGCCCGTGATGCAAAGCCATTTCGCGGGTTTCGCCAATTCGGTGCGTAACTGCCACGCCAATTCTACCTCGCTCCAAATTGGGATACCGGCCTGGGCGGCGGCGGCCAGCAGCGGGTGGGTGGGCGGAATCCCTGGGGAGGTGACCACCAAATCAACGCCCGCGAGGGCGGCTTTACTTGTGGCCTCGTCGGTGGGCATGGGCGCGTCGGCGCCCGGATCGTCGGCGGCGGTGCGCACTTGTTTGGCTCTGGGAGTGAGCGCTTCGGCTACGGCCTTTCCGGTGATGCCCAGGCCGGCCACCAGCACGGTGGCGGTTGCTAAGTCAGTTTTCGGCGTGCTCAAGATACCACCCACTCCGCATAAAAAATCCCCATCCCGATCGCGGCGAATAGCCCGGCGATCAACCAGAATCGGATAACGATAGTTACCTCACCCCAACCCGAAAGCTCGAAGTGGTGGTGCAAGGGCGCCATCTTGAAAACCCGTTTTCCGGTGGCTTTGAAGAACACGATCTGAATAACGTCACTGACCATCACCACCACGAACATGCCGCCCATGATTGCGGCAAGGATTTCGGTGCGCGAAAGAATAGAAACGGCGGCCAGGGCGCCGCCCAGAGCCAAAGCGCCGGTGTCGCCCATGAATATCTTGGCGGGTGAGGCGTTCCACCACAGGAACCCGAAACATGCGCCGACAATCGCGGCGGCGAAAATGGCGATGTCTTGCGGGTCCCTGGTTTCGTAACACCCTGGGCCAGCGGCGCTCATGAATTGGCAGGACTGGTTCGACTGCCACATGCCCACCAGCAAGTACACGATGAACACGACCAGTGATACCCCGGTGGCTAGCCCGTCTAGGCCGTCAGTCAGGTTCACCGCGTTGGACCAGGCGGTGATCAGGAAGTTAGCCCAAATCACGAACAGTATTAACCCGATAGCGAAACCCCAGTGTGCCAGGTTTAGGTTGGTGTCGCGCAAAAAGGAGATCCGAAACGAGGCCGGATAACGCGAGTTGGCGTTCGGGAAGTGCACGGCTAATACCGCGAAAGAAACCCCGACAAACACCTGGCCGACTATTTTGGCGATTGGGGTTAAGCCCAAAGAGCGCTGTTTGCGAATCTTGGTGAAATCGTCCAGAAAGCCGATGGCCCCTAACCCGGTCATTAGATAGACCGCGAGCCAAGTGGTTGCCGAGGGCATCCGGCCCCGCTGGATGGTGGCCGCCACCAACCCCGCCAACGCGGCGAGGATGATGACCACGCCGCCCATCGTGGGGGTGCCGCGCTTCACGAAGTGGGCCGTTGGGCCGTCCTGGCGCACGAACTGGCCGTACTGCCGCCGCACCAGCCACCTGATAAAGAGTGGGGTGCCAAAAAGCGAAACGACTAACGCAGTGGTCGCCGCCGCCAAAATGGCAATCAAGGTTCGCGCACCCCCAACCCAATACCCGAATCCGACGTTTGCGGTTCGTAATCACCCGCAGCCAACTCGTCGCCCAATTCCCACAACTTGGAACCGTTCGACGCCTTCACCAGCACGATATCGCCACCGCGCAGAATCTGCGGCAACCGGGCCCGCACGGCAGCCAAGTCCGCGAAAAACTCCGATTCGCCGTCCCAAGAGCCCTCTTGCACCGCGCTGTCGTGGGCGGCTTTCGCGCCCGGTCCCACCACGAGCAGTTTGTCAATGCCAAAGCGCACGGCCAGGCGACCAATTTCGGCGTGGAGTTCAGAGGTTTCGTCCTCCCCCAACTCCCGCATTTGGCCGATGATGGCGACACTGCGCCGCCCAGACCCGTGAGCCACTTTCGCAAGGGTTTGCAGCGCGGCGCGCATGGATTCCGGGTTGGCGTTGTAGGCGTCGTCAATAACCATGATGCCGTCCGGGCGGTCGGTGACAGCCATGCGGTGCGGGCTCAGCAGTTTCGCATTCGTGAGCCGCTGCGCCACGATGTCCGGTGGAATCCCCACCAAAATCGCGCTGGTGGCGGCAGCGAGCGCATTACCGATGTGGTGTTCGCCCAGGATTTGTAAGGTGACGGGGGCGTGGAAATCGGTCGTGTTCTCCGAGGGATCCAGCACGCGACCCTTTACCCGTAAGGTGAAACTTGCCCGCCCCAGCGGATCCAGTTCCACGTCCTCCGCGCGCACGTCAGCACCCTCACCCCGGCCATACATCACGGTGTGGAGCGCGCGATCATCGGCCTTATTGCGCATTTGCGCCACCCTCGGATCATCGAGGTTCAGCACAGCAGCGCCGCCTGGTAGCACGCCGTCAATCATTTCGGACTTCGCCAAGGCAATGCCGTCGCGGGTGCCGAAAGTTTCCATGTGCGCCGTGCCAACAGTCAAAACGTTGCCCACGTTCGGCGGCGCTATCGCGGTGAGGCTGAGAATGTTGCCGGGGTGGTCGGCGCCCATTTCGAGCACTGCGAATTTGGTGTCCGGGCTTACTTTTAGCACTGTTAGCGGCAAGCCGATTTCGTTGTTGAACGAGCCCT
>JAITCS010000184.1 GCA_031282935.1 Cellulomonadaceae bacterium | reverse complement strand
TTGGGGGGCCTTTTGAGTTTTTCTGACTACTCACTCCCGCTCGCCGATGCTTTTTGTTGTGGCGATAATCCGCCGCACACCGCCCGTGGCTAGTTCCTAGCCTCGACCCCGTGATGCGTTGCGGCTTTGAAACGGATTAAAGAACTCGAAATGGAAAATGAAGTGCTCCGGCGTGCTGCCGCTTATTTGTCGCAAGCTAATTTGCCCCCAAAATGAAAAACTAATGATATTCTGCTCACCAATGAGGCGCTTGAACTTAGCGCTGGTGGCACATGGAGTGAAGATACTATTAGGGTACGCAGCAACCAACTGGTAAAACGGATTTTGGATATTTGGCCAGCCCCGGCCGGGCATGTTGGGCTCTCGTGAGTATCTTTACCGAAAAAGCCGAAAGTAGATATTGATTTGGCGCAGTTGGTTGCGATGGGAATATTGTCTGCAGGCACTGTCCTTAAGCCGTCAATTAAATCGCCTACTGACAATTACACCACGTCGGCTACTCTGGCCCAAGATGGCCGAATATTTATCGATAACCATGCCTATGAAACACCTTTAGGAGCAGCGAAAGCGTACCACCAGCGGAAGGGCGAGATAAATGGGTGGTCGTATTGGCTGGTGGCTCGCAGTGGCAAGCGCCTCAACGAGATAAGGGATGAATACCTGGAGAGTATTGGGCAAGAAACTGTTGATACACAAATGACTGAGCAAGCGCTAGAATTACTTGTTGACTAATCCCAACGGCAAGTCAGCAAGAGTTTTTGCGCGATACAATGCCAACGGGCGCGGCGCTACTGCGCAGTTATAATAGACAGACCCAAACAGATATTTCATCGGCAAGACTCTCCTGCGTAACGCCCTCATTGTCGACCAATGGCGCCCTCTCAATATCTGGTATCGCCAATGTATGAGAGCCACAAGAACAAACCACAACAGCCGCCTGCTAACCCCAACCGAAATCAAAACCTACCTACCATGGGGTGACCTGTGACAATCGCCCCTACTGCTGGCATTGGCACCGACTGGTTCTTGATAATCGCAGCGTTATCTTTCATTGTCGCGGGTGCCGCTTTGGCCGCCCAAATATTTCAGCACATTTTATGCGGCAGCCGAGCTAAAGTGTATCTCTGCAGTGCGTTGTGGATTCCGGGCACCGGAATGATTCGAGTTGAAAACACCGCAGTTCTGAAATTTGACCGGTCCAGCGGGTTCGAGAGCTAATCCGCCACGGCACGCCAGCAACGCGGCGGGAAGGTCGGTCGAGCGGTAGGGTTTGAGTTGTGAGTTCCGAACTGGCATACACGAACGATGCGGCAGACACGAACGACGTGCCATACCTGAATCCGGCGCTGCCTGTGGCCGAGCGGGTGGCTGACCTCCTGGCGAGGATGACCGCGGAGGAAAAAGTCGGGCAGATGATGCAGCTCGACGCCCGCGAGCACCTCCGCGAGCACATACTCGATACCCATGTCGGCTCCATTTTGCACACGTCGCCGCAGCGGGTGCGCCAGGCCCACGACTTGACTGACCAAACCCGGTTGCAGATTCCGCTGCTGATTGGCGAGGATGTAATTCACGGGCACTCTTTCTTTGAGGGCGCCACGATTTTCCCAACCCAACTGGGAATGGCCGCCACTTGGAACCCGGAGTTGGTAGAAAAAGCCGCGCGCGCGGCCGCAAAAGAGGCAGCGGCGACTGGTATCCACTGGGCGTTTTCCCCGGTTTTGTGCATCGCCCGCGATTTGCGGTGGGGCCGTATTGGCGAAACTTTCGGGGAGGACCCATTTTTGATTGGTGAACTCGGGGCCGCGATGGTGCGCGGCTATCAAGGTACGGGGTTATCGGACACGAGCGCGATATTGGCCTGTGCCAAACATTTCGCCGGATATTCCGAAACCCAAGGCGGCCGCGACGCCTCCGAGGCTGACATCTCGAAGCGGAAGTTGCGCAGTTGGTTCTTGCCGCCCTTTGAGCGGGTGGCGCGCGAGGGGTGTGCCACTTTCATGCTCGGCTACGAAACCATAGACGGCGTGCCGATCACGGTGAACCACTGGCTGCTGACCGATGTGTTGCGCGGGGAGTGGGCGTATCAAGGCACGCTGATCACTGACTGGGATAACGTGGGGCGCATGGTGTGGGAGCAGCAGGTGCAGCCCGATTATGAGCACGCCTCAGCAGCGGCCATCAAAGCGGGCAACGACATGATAATGACCACGCCCGGTTTCTATGAAGGTGCGCTCGCTGCAATTAATAGCGGTTTGATCTCTGTTTCGGATCTAGATCGCGCGGTGAGTCGGATTTTGACCCTAAAATTCGAGCTCGGGTTATTTGAGAACCGGCGCCGCCCGGATGCGGCACTGATCGCCAAGACGGTGGGCAGCCATCAAGACCTAAACTTGGAGTTGACCCGCCGGAGCCTGGTGCTGCTGAAAAACGACGGCACCCTCCCGCTCAGCACCGCTCCGGGTGCGAACGAGCCAAAAACCGCCGCGCTCCGGATCGCCGTAGTCGGCCCCCTCGCCGACGACGCCCAAACCCAGTTGGGCGATTGGGCTGGCAATTCGGGCCAGGCCGATTGGTTGCCGCAAGGCCACCCACGCGAAATGATCACCACGGTGCTAGAGGGCCTAAAAGCCCTGGCGCCACAAGGCGCGAAGGTAACATACTACCAGGGCGCCGACATCCTAACCATGCAACCCGACCCGCAGGGCCCGTTCTTCCCCGACGGCCAGCCGCGCCCGCCCATCGTCGTGCCCGCCAAAGTTGACGCGACCCAGCTAAAGCAGGCCGTAGCCGCCGCCGAGCAGGCCGACGTAATAATGGCAGTGGTGGGCGACCGCATCGAGTTGGTGGGCGAGGGCAAATCCACCGCCACCCTGAACCTCATCGGGGGCCAAGAAGCACTGCTGCAAGCAATGATAAACACGGGCAAACCAGTAATAGTCGTGCTGATCGCCTCGAAACCGCTCGTGCTGCCCGCCTGCGTCGAACATGCGGCGGCCCTTATCTGGGCGGCGAACCCGGGCATGACCGGGGGCCAGGCGCTCGCGGAACTCATCTTCGGGAAAATCGAGCCAACCGGGCGCCTGCCGATCTCGTTCGCGCGGCACGTGGGGCAGCAGCCCACCTATTACAACCAGATTCGCGGCCAGCACGGTGACCGGTATGCCGACCTGACGCAAAGCCCGGCTTACGCTTTCGGGGAGGGTTTGAGTTACACCACGGTCGCATATTCG